>NZ_JBPQTK010000102.1:0-22622 GCF_051386315.1 Micromonospora sp. URMC 107 | reverse complement strand
GCACCCCACCCGGGGTGCCGGCCAGCGGCATGTCCGGAGCGGTCAGACGCGGAAGCCGGCGGCCCGCGCCGCCTCACGCTCCCGGCGGCGGTCGGAGCGGCGGCGCCGGAACCAGAAGAGGAAGACGACCAGACCGAGCAGGAACGCCAGCACCAGCACCGGCAGGATGATCGCCACCACCGACATGACGACGCTGGTGGCGTCCTCGGCGGTGCTGGCCACCGGCGCGCCGACGCCGGCCGTGGTCGCGTTGATGACCGGTCGGGCGGCGGACTTCAGCAGGTGCACGCCGAGGGCGATCAGCACCCCGGTGACCACCGGGACCCACTGGCTGGACGAGAAGAAGCTGCCCGGGTCGCTCACCGTCACCGTCTCCGACGACGAGCCCGCGCCGAACGCCAGGCCGCCGGCGGTCGGGCGGACCACGGTCTGCACGACGTCGTTGACGTGGTCGACCACCGGGACCTTGTCGGCGACGACCTCGATGACCAGCAGCACCGCCAGGATCGCGATCACCCAGCCGTTGCTCAGCCACTGCCATCCGCCGGGCAGGTCGATCAGGCTGGTGTAGCGGGCCAGGAGGCCCATGGTGAGCAGGGGGATGTATGCGTTGAGCCCCGCCGAGGCGGCGAGACCTGTACCGGTGAGAACTTCGAGCACCGTCTCAGCATCGCACCGGCACGCCAGTGCCGCTCGGTGGCGCGGGCCGGGGTCTCGGCTACCCTCGTCGGGTGCGGTTGGTCATTGCGAAGTGCTCGGTGGACTACGTCGGACGGCTCTCGGCCCACCTGCCGCCGGCCACCCGGTTGCTCATGGTGAAGGCGGACGGGTCGGTGTCGATCCACGCCGACGACCGGGCGTACAAGCCGTTGAACTGGATGAGCCCGCCCTGCCGGTTGGAGGAGGCCCCCGGCGTCTGGCGGGTCGTCAACAAGGCGGGCGAGGAGCTGCGGATCACCCTGGAGGAGATCTTCCAGGACACCTCGTACGAGCTGGGGGTCGATCCGGGCCTGCGCAAGGACGGCGTGGAGGCGCACCTCCAGGAGTTGCTGGCGGCCAACCCGGAGACCCTCGGTGAGGGGTTCACGCTGATCCGCCGGGAGTACATGACGGCCATCGGCCCGGTGGACCTGCTCTGCCGCGACGCCGCGTCCGGCACCGTCGCCGTCGAGGTGAAGCGCCGGGGCGAGATCGACGGCGTGGAGCAGCTGACCCGGTACCTGGAACTGCTCAACCGCGACCCGCTGCTCGCCCCGGTCGCCGGGGTCTTCGCCGCGCAGGAGATCAAGCCGCAGGCCCGGGTGCTCGCCACGGACCGGGGCATCCGCTGCGTGGTCGTGAACTACGACAAGCTGCGCGGCATCGAACGCGACGAACTCACCCTTTTCTGACGGTCCGGGGGCTGTCGGGCGCGGAGGCGACTCCGACGCCCGCCGGGAGTCACCGGGGCGTGGCCGGGGGACCGTCCGCGCGGACGGCGATCAGCGACTTGGGCAGGCCGGCCACCCGCTCGACGAGGATCCGCGAGTCGGGGAAGTAGTGCCGCATCTGGGAGCGGTCCAGCAGCTCCGTCCAGAGCACCTGGTGGATGGCGGCCTCGTGGGTGCGGGTCGGCTTGTGCCCCAGCGGCCAGCGGCGGGCGAGGGCGGTGCGCAGCCGCACGGGGAGGAACTGCATCCCCGGCGCGATCCAGTGCGGCTCGATGGGGAAGTAGCGGTAGGGCGTCTGCACCCAGTGCCGGTCGCCGAGACCGCGCACGGCGTCGGCGAAGCGCAGCCGCCGCTCGTGCCCGCCGACGTGCTCCAGCACGGAGTTGGAGAAGACCAGGTCGTAGCGGCGCGCGGTGATCCGGGCCGGCAGGTCGCAGGCGTCGGCCCGGTCGATCTCCGCCCACTCCGGGACGTCCGCGGGCGGCCGCTCCAGGTTGACCACGTGCACGCGCGCCGGCCGCACGTCGGCGCGGGTCCAGGTGCCGAGCCGGCCGCCCAGGTCGATGACGTGCATCTTTTCCAGGTCGGGGAAGGTCTGGGCCAGCCAGTCGGCGCGGCGACGCCGCTGCCGGGCACTCCACGACCGGTCACTGTCGACGAGGTGGAAGCGCAATCGATGGGGGCGCATTTAACGCAATGTACCGCTCCCACCACGTTGGACACACGCGGGGGCGTTCATGATCGGTTATCCGACAGTCACCGCCCGTACATGACCTTGATGGCCTTCACGAGCCGGGCGACGTCGGCCGGGGTCCGCTCGAAGGTCGTCGAGGGCAGCAGCGACCGGGCCCGTCGCCGGGTGATGGCCTTGGCGCGGCTGAACTCGCGCAGCCCGTCCTCGCCGTGGATGCGCCCGAAGCCGGAGTCGCCGACGCCGCCGAACGGCAGCGTGGACATCCCGGCGAAGGTCAGCGCCGAGTTCACCGACGCCATGCCCGAGCGCAGCCGCCGGGCGATCGCCACCGCGTGCCGCCGGCCGAAGACCGAACCCCCCAGGCCGTACGACAGGGCGTTGGCGCGGGCGACGGCCTCGTCGGCGTCGCGGACCCGGTTGATGGTCAGGGTCGGACCGAACGTCTCCTCGCGTACGGCGGCGGAGTCCTCCGGGACGTCCACCAGCACGGTCGGCCGTACGTACGGCGGCTGCACCGCGTCGGCGCCGCCGAGCACCGCCCGGCCGCCCCGGGACAGCGCGTCGTCGATGTGCCGGCGGATAACGTCGATCTGGCTCGGCATGGTGATCGGCCCGATGTCCGCGTCGTCCGGGCCGACGGTCAACCGGCCGGCCCGCTCGACCACCTTGCCGACGAAGGCGTCGAAGACCGGCTCGACCGCGTAGACGCGCTCGATGCCGATGCACGTCTGGCCGGCGTTGGTCAGCGCGCCCCAGACGCACGCCTCGGCGGCGGCGTCCAGGTCGGCGTCGGCGTCGACGATCATCGCGTCCTTGCCGCCCGCCTCCAGCAGCACCGGCGTCAGCGACTCGGCGCAGGCCGCCATCACCTTCCGGGCGGTGGCCGAGGAGCCGGTGAAGGCCACCTTGTCCACTCCGGAGCGGCAGAGCGCCGCCCCGACGTCGCCGAGCCCGTGCACGGCGGTGAAGACCGGGCGCTCCGGCACCACCTCGGCGAACGTGTCGACCAGCCACTGCCCGACGGCGGGGGTGTACTCGCTGGGCTTGAGCACCACCGTGTTCCCCGCCGCCAGCGCGTACGCGGCGGAGCCGATCGGGGTGAAGACGGGGTAGTTCCACGGGCCGATCACGCCGACGACGCCGTACGGCTGGTATTCGAGGTGGGCGGAGAACTCGGCCAGGACGAGCCGCGAGCGGACCCGGCGGGGGCCCAGCACCCGGCGGGCGTTGCGGGCCGCCCAGTCGACGTGCTCGACGGCGGTGACGACCTCGACGATGGCGTCGGCGACCGGCTTGCCGCCCTCGGCGTGCACCAGCTCGGCGATCTCCTCGATCCGCCGGGCGAGGAGGCCGCGCCAGCGCAGCAGCCGCTCCCGGCGCCCGTCGAAGCCGAGCGCGGCCCACCACTCGCCGGCCGCGCGGGCCTGGTCGACGGCCCGTCGGACGTCCTCGGCGGTGGCGACCGGCAGGCGTCCGGCCTCCGCCCCGGTGGCCGGGCTCGTCGAGATGAGCCGACCGTCCTCGATCACGGGGGTACCCGGGGCATGCACAGCCGTCATGACGGAAGTCTAGACCCGAGGATTACTCGTCGGTAGGGCTGTGGCGGGCGGTCCCGTCCGCCGGACCGGCCGCGAGGGTGCCCGGACGGGGTGGACGCCCGTCGCCCGGACTTGTGATGATTCTTCCGCCGATGCGCGCCGAACCGCCGAACGCGAGGTGTCCGGCCGGCGGCGCGGAGGTGGCCACGCGGCGGTGGAGGGCGACTACCGTGTGATGGCAGGCTGACGCGCGGGGTGACCGTGCGGGGTGGAGGCTGATCTTCCATGGAGGAACATCCGGAACTGAGACCGTTGTTGACGGTGGCCGGTGGGGCGATGCGGGGGCTGAGCTTCCGGGTGGGCCCGCAGCGACAGGTCATCGGCCGGGCGCCGACCGCCGACATCGTCGTGCACGACGCCCACCTGAGCCGCCGGCACGCCGAGGTCTGGCTGACGGGCGAGGGGGCGGCCCTGGCGGATCTGGGCTCGACCAACGGCACCTGGCTGAACGACCGGCGGATCACCGGCGTGGAGCGGCTGGCCGACGGGGACGTGATCCGGCTCGGCCGCACCGAGTTGCGCGTCTTCGACCCGGGCGTGGCGCGGACCGACCCGGTGGGGTTCAGCTTCGGCGGTCCGCGCCGGGACCGCCGGCCGACCCTGCCGTTGCCGATCGCGGCCCCGGCCGCACCGGGCGTCGACCCGGTGCCGCCGGTGGCGGTTGCGGCGGTGCTGTCCGCCCCGTCCTGACCGGGGCCGACGGCGGACGCCGGCGCACACCTCCCGGTGGTGGAAGGTGGCGGGCCGGCCCATGGACGCGTCCGGCGTGGCCGTGGCAGCATCCGGCGGATGGAGACCGGACAGCGGCTGGTGTCAGCGAACGGAATCACCCAGGCGGTACGGGTGGCCGGGCCGCCGGACGGCGTTCCCGTACTGCTCGTCCACGGCAACTGCTCGTCGGCGGCCTTCTGGGAGCCGCTGGTGCGACGGCTGCCGGCCACCCTCCGCGTGGTCGCGCCCGACCTGCGCGGCTACGGGCTGACCGACACCGCCCCGGTCGACGCGACCCGGGGGCTGGGTGACTTCGCCGACGACGTCGCCGCGCTGCTCGACGAGCCGTCCCTCTTCGCGCCCGGCGCCCGGCCGGTGGTGGTCGGCCACTCGCTCGGCGGCGGGGTGGCCATGCGACTGCTCGTCGACCACCCCGACCGGGTGGGCGCGCTGCTGCTCGCCGCGCCGGTCTCGCCGTACGGCTACGGCGGCACCCGGGACCTGACGGGAACGCCGACCAGCCCCGACTTCGCCGGCACCGGCGGCGGCACCGCCAACCGGGACTTCGTCACGCGGCTGGCCGCCGGCGACCGGGGCATGGACAGCCAGACCAGCCCGCGCGCCGTGCTGCGGGCCACCTACGTGGCGGACCCGGCCTCGCTCGGCGACGACGAGGAACTGCTGCTGGACAGCCTCCTCTCCACCGCGACCGGCGACGACAACTACCCCGGTACGGCGGTGACCTCGGCGAACTGGCCCGGCACCGCACCGGGACGGCGTGGGGTGCTCAACGCCCTCTCCCCGGCGTACTTCCGGGTCGCCGACGAACTGGTCGCCGTGGCCGGCAAGCGGCCCGTCACCTGGATCCACGGCGACGCCGACGTGATCGTCTCGGACACCGCGATGATGGACCTGGCCCACCTGGGCTCGCTGGGCGTGCTGCCCGGCTGGCCGGGGGCGGCGGCCTGCCCGGCGCAGCCGATGGTGGGGCAGACCCGGGCGGTGCTGGAGCGGTACGCGGCGGCCGGCGGGACGTACCGCGAGGTGCTGCTGCCCGGCTGCGGGCACAGCCCGCACCTGGAGCGGCCGGCCGAGTTCGTCGCCGAGTTGCTCCGCCTGACCGACGAGGCCGGCTGATCGACGGATGCCGGGCGGTCGGGCACCGGCCGCAGCCCCGCTGGGCTCGTGAAATTTCCCACGGCGCCTCGACAACTCAACGTCACGTGGCAGACTCGCGCGCATAACCTTAATGGTCGTTCACTCGGCCGTGCGGAGTTTTGAGGAGGCTGGTCGTGGCGCGCGATTTCACCAGCGTGGGCGTTGTGGGTCTGGGCACCATGGGTGCCGGCATCGTCGAGGTATTCGCGCGTAACGGGGTCGACGTCGTCGCGGTGGAGGTCTCCGAGGACGCGCTGGAACGCGGCCGGGCCATCCTCACCGGGTCGACGGACCGGGCGGTGGCCAAGGGCAAACTCGCCGAGGCCGACCGGGACGCGCTGCTGAGCCGCGTACGGTTCGCCGTCGGGCTGGACGCGCTGCACTCGGTGGACCTCGTCATCGAGGCGGTGCCCGAGCACCTGGACCTGAAGCAGCGGATCTTCGCCCAGCTGGACCGGGTCTGCAAGCCCGAGGCGATCCTGGCCACCAACACCTCGTCGCTGAGCGTCACCGAGATCTCCGTCGCCACCAGCCGGCCCAACCAGGTGATCGGCATCCACTTCTTCAACCCGGCCCCGGTGATGAAGCTCGTCGAGGTGGTCCGGACGGTGGTCACCTCCACCGACGTGGTGGCCGACGTGGAGGCGCTCTGCAAGCGGCTCGGCAAGGTCGACGTCACCATCAGCGACCGGGCCGGCTTCATCGCCAACGCGCTGCTCTTCGGCTACCTCAACCACGCCGTCGGGATGTTCGAGGCGCACTACGCCACCCGCGAGGACATCGACGCGGCCATGAAGCTCGGCTGCGGCCTGCCGATGGGCCCGCTGGCGCTGATGGACCTGATCGGCCTGGACACCGCGTACGAGATCCTCGACACCATGTACCGGCGCGGCGGGCGGGACCGCCGGCACGCCCCGGTGCCGCTGATCAAGCAGATGGTCACCGCCGGGCTCCTCGGGCGCAAGTCCGGCCGGGGCTTCTACACCTACGAGCGACCGGGCTCCCCGGTCGTCGTACCCGACGAGCAGACGCCGGTGGCGACGGAGGCCGCGCTCGCCGACGGCGACCGTGCCCTCGCGAAGGTCGGCGTCGTCGGCTCCGGGACGATGGCCACCGGCATCATCGAGGTCTTCGCGAAGGCCGGCTACGAGGTCGTCTCGGTGACCCGGGGCGCGGAGAAGTCCGCCAAGGTCTTCGAGGCGGTCAAGACCTCGCTCAACAAGGGCGTGGTGCGCGGCAAGCTCAGCGAGGCCGACCGGGACGCCGCACTCGGCCGGATCAACTGGTCGGCCACCCTGGACCACCTCGCCGACGTCGACCTCGTCGTCGAGGCCGTGGTCGAGGAGCTGAGCGTCAAGAAGGCCCTCTTCGCCAGCCTCGACGAGATCTGCAAGCCGGGCGTCGTGCTCGCCACCACCACCTCCTCGCTGCCGGTGATCGACGTCGCGATGGCCACCCAGCGGCCCGCCGACGTGGTCGGGCTGCACTTCTTCAACCCGGCGCCGCTCATGCCGCTGGTCGAGATCGTGGAGACCATCCGCACCTCGGCGGAGACCACCGCCACCGCCCGCGCGGTCTGCGCCGCGCTGGGCAAGACGGGCGTGGTCTGCGGTGACCGGTCCGGCTTCATCGTCAACGCGCTGCTCTTCCCGTACCTCAACGACGCGGTGAAGATGCTGGAGGCGAGCTACTCCACCGCCGACGACATCGACCACGCGATGAAGCTGGGCTGCGGCTACCCGATGGGCCCGTTCGAGCTGCTCGACGTGGTCGGCCTGGACGTCTCGCTGGCCATCCAGCGGGAGCTCTACCTGGAGCTGCGCGAGCCGGGCTTCGCGCCCGCGCCGCTGCTGGAGCACCTGGTCACGGCCGGCTACCTGGGCCGCAAGAGCGGCCGTGGCTTCCGCGACCACACCCGTCGCTGACGGGGTCAACGCCGCGGCCCGGTGACGGCGTCTGGGTGGTGTGACCTTCGAGGAGTACGTCAGCAGCCGAGGCCCCGCCCTGGTACGGCTGGCCCGGCTGCTGACGGGCGACGAGCACCGGGCCGAGGACCTCACCCAGGACGTCCTGGCTCGCGCGTACGTGCACTGGCGGAGGATCGCCAGGGTGGACCGGCCGGACGTGTACGTGCGCCGGATGCTGGTCAACGCCAACAACTCCTGGTGGCGCCGGCGCACGAACCGGGAACTGGCCACGGCCGACTTCGCGGAACGGCCGCAGCGCGGCGACCTCGGCGGCGAGACGGCCGACCGGGACGCCATGTGGCGGCTCATCCTCGGGCTGCCGGACCGCCAGCGGGCGGTGCTCGTGCTGCGCTACTACGAGGACCTCGACGACGCGACGATCGCCCAGATCCTCGGCTGCTCGCCGGTCACCGTCCGCACCCATGCCATGCGGGCGCTCACCCACCTTCGGGAGCGCTGCGGCGTCCCGACGACCAACGGGAGCCGACCATGACCGACCTCGACGAGCGGATCGTACGGACGCTGCGGGAACGCGCCGAGGGCACGGTCGACACGGATCGGCTCACCGCGTGGGCGGTGGCCCGGGGGCGTGCCCGTCGCAGACGCCGCCGGATCGGCGCGGGCAGCGCGCTGGGGGTCGTGGCCCTGCTCGGGTTCGCCGCCGCCGGCGCTCTCGGGCCGGTGCCCGGACCACGGTGGCCGGGCGCCGGGCCGGCGGTCACCGCCGCCGCACCGGCACCGGTGCACGGGGTGCCCGGCGCCGCCGCCCGGCCCGACCTGGTCGGCAGCGACCCGCACCTGCTGCACTTCACCGTCGACCCGGCTCGGGCCCGCTGGCTCACCTGGCAGTCCGTCGCCGGGGCGGAAGGCGCCCGCCTCGACTTCGGCGGTGGCCGACAGGTCGCGTTCGACCTCGCCCGGACCGCCGCCGCGGTCGAGGAGCTGCGCCACGATGGGATGACCTATCCGGACGCACCGGCGGGCGCCGACGCCTTCGACGGTCAGGTGCGACGGGTGCCCTCGCCCGGGCCCGGCGCGCAGTCCGGGTGGTTCCTGCGCTGGCAGCCGGTCCCCGGGCTCTACGCCCGGGTGTACACCGTGGCCGACGACGACTCGGTGCTGCGTACAGCGCGGTCGGCGCTGCGACTCGACGCGGTGCACCGGTGCGCGTCCCCGCTGCGGCTGGGCGTGCTGCCGCCCGACGCCTGGCTCGCCGGCTGTGAGGTGAACGCGATCGGCTTCCCGGACTCACTCGACGTCCTGCTGCGTGTCAACCGACCCGGAGAGCGCTGGATGCAGGTGCGGTTCGAGTACTACAGCGAGATGGCCGGCAGCCGCGCCGAGGGAAATCGGACGATCGGCGGCCGGGCGGCCTACCTCTACCCGAAGGGCGACCAACTGGAGCTGCTCGGCTTCCCGAAGGCGCACCTGACGGCCCGGTTCGGTTGGCCGAGTCACGGCTTCACCGAGGCGGACGCGGCCGTCGTGCTGGGTGGTGCGCAGGTGGCCGCCGACCCCGCCCACCCGGGGACCTGGGACTGACCGGCGGGCGGGGCCGGGTCGCCCGCCCGGGGTCGGCCCGGCCGCCGGGCCGTACGCTTGGCAAGCGTGAGCCCTCGTCGCAACCGACCCCGCCGCGATGACGCCGCGCACCTCGACTCCGACCGGGTCCGCCAGGGCGTCGCCTCGGTGCAGCAGTGGCGCGACGGCGACTGGCAGGTACGCGGGATCAGCGGCGGCGCCTCCACCAAGACGTACCGCTGCCCGGGCTGTGACCAGGAGATCCGGCCCGGGGTGGCGCACCTGGTGGCGTGGCCGGCGGACGGGCGGGGCGACCTCACCGACCGGCGGCACTGGCACAGCGGGTGCTGGCGGGCCCGGGACCGGCGCGGGCCGGCCGTCCAGCGCGGCCGTGGTGCTCCCCGGTACGGCTGAGCGATCTGGATCACGCTGTTTCCGCCCCGCCCGGCGGTTCCCGGCCGCACCCGCGAGACTGGACGGGTGAGCACACCGATTCGCGCGTCCTCCATCCTGCCCGGGCACCGCGAGGACATCGAGCTGCACACCGCGGACGGTCTGCGGCTGGTCGGCGAGCTGGCCCGGCCGCTGGACCGTGAGCCGGTGGGCACCCTCGTCTGCCTGCACCCGCTGCCGACGCACGGCGGGATGATGGACAGCCACGTGCTCCGCAAGGCGGCGTGGCGGCTGCCGGCCCTGGCCGACCTGGCGGTGCTGCGCTTCAACACCCGGGGGACCAGCAGCCTGCGCGGCACCAGCGAGGGGGCCTTCGACAACGCGGTCGGCGAGCGCTTCGACGTCGCCGCCGCCATCGAGTACGCCGAGTTCCACGAGCTGCCGCAGATCTGGCTGCTCGGCTGGTCGTTCGGCACCGACCTGATCCTGAAGTACGGCTGCGACCCGGCGGTCACCGGCGCGATCCTGCTCTCCCCGCCGCTGCGCTACTCCACCCCGGCGGACCTCGACCAGTGGGCCGCGTCCGGCAAGCCCCTGACCGCGGTGGTGCCCGAGTTCGACGACCACGTGCGCCCCGACGAGGCGCGGGAGCGCTTCGCGGCGGTGCCGCGGGCCGAGGTGATCGGGGTGCCCGGCGCGAAGCACCTCTGGGTCGGCGACGCCGAGACCGTGCTGGACGAGGTGGTCCGCCGGGTCAACCCGGCCGCCGCCGTGCCGCTGCCGACCACCTGGGACGGCCCCATGGAGGCCGGCGACGTCAGCGCGTACGCCGACCGCACGGTGGCCTCCTTCGCGGACCGCCCGGTGCCGGGTCCGTCCGCCGGCCAGGCCGGCTGATCCGCGCTCCGCCGGCCGCGCCCCGTCGCCGACCGGCCGGCCGGGGTCAGCGGGAGTCCTGCCGGGGCAGGACCACCTCCCGCAGGATGAGCTGGAGCGCGGCCACCGCCGGGATCGCGATCAGCGCGCCCACCACCCCCAGCAGGGAGACCCCGAGCAGGGCGGCCACCAGGGCGGCGACCTCGTTGACCGACACCGACCGGCGCATGATCTTGGGATAGATCAGGTAGTTCTCGACCTGCTGGTAGATCAGGAAGAACACCGCGCAGGCGATGCCGACCGGCAGGTCCGTGGCGAACCCGACCAGGCTGACGATCACCGCGCCCAGGGTCGCGCCGATCTGCGGGATCAGGTCCGTCACCGCGACCACCACGGCCAGCGCGAACGGGTACGGCAGCCCGACGATCAGCGCGAAGACGTACGTGGATGCCCCGGCCAGCACCGCGATGCTGAGCGCGCCGACCATGTACGCGCCCACCTTCGTCAGGATCTCGTCCCCGATCAGCCGCACCCGTTCCCGGCGGGAGCGGGGCACCAGCGAGTAGCCGAGGTCGCGGAGCCGGTCGAAGTAGGCCAGGAAGTAGATGGTCAGCACCAGCACGGTCAGCCCCCGGAAGACCGTGCCGAAGACCAGCTGGGCGCCGCCGAGCACCCCGCCGAGGGCCTGACCGACCGTGTCGGCGTTCGCGGCGCTCTGCACCCGCTCCATCAGGTCGTACCGCTCCACCAGGTCGTTGACCGTCTCGTTGCGGCGCAACGCCTCCAGGTAGCTCGGCAGCTGGTCGATGAACTGCCCGGTCTGCGTCACGACCGGCGGCACCAGGGCGAGCACCCCACCGCAGAGGAGCAGCACGACCGCCAGCACGACCACCGCCACGGCGGCCCCGTGCGGCAGCCCCCAGGACCGCAACCGGACCACCGCGGGATGCAGGCCGATGGCGAGGAAGAGCGCGATGAGCACCAGGACCAGGATGCCGGCCGCGTTGCGCAGGCCCAGAAAGAGGGCGTACGCGAGCAGCACCCCGGCCGCGCCGGTGAAGCCGACCAGGAAGCTGCTGCGCTTCAGGGGCAGCCCCGGCGTGCCGAACCGGCTCGACCCGTTCGCCGCCGGCTCGCCCTCGGCCGGGGTGTCCGCCGTGTCGGTCGCCCGGCCGGCGTGTGCGGGCGCGGTGGCGTGCTCCGGCTTCCGGCTCCGGTCGCCCGGTGCCGGGGCGTGGCCGGGATCCCGGCCGCCGCTCGACGCCGTCGGTCCGTCGTCTGCCATCGGACCTCCCTGGATCGACTCCCGCCGGCCGGCCCGACCACGGTGCACGTCGGCGAATCCCACCGGGAGCGTACGCCGCAGGCCCGGCCGGCCGTGCCACCCGGCCCGGCCACCGTCACCCCTGCCCGCACCCTCTGGGTGCGGGCAGGACCGAGGTCCTGGGATCCTGGTACGGGGACAGCCCTTCGAGGGCCGATTCCGCCAGGATCCGCCCAATGACCCGGGTCGTCGGGCGGTGGAGCGGTCCGGGGTCAGTCCTTCTCGACGACGACCTTGCTCGGCTTGGCGCTGCGCTCGTCGGTGGTCGGCTTCGCCGGGCGCTTGCCGTTCTCGCCGGTGCTGGTGATCTTCGTCGGGGTGGCGCCCCGGCCTCCCTCGCCGGGCACCGCCGCCACGGTCGGCTCCCCGTCCACGCCGGCGCTGGCCGTGTCCCCGTCGACGGTGGTCACGGTGGCCTTGCCGGTGGCCGGCTGCCCGGCGTCGGCCGGCTCGATCCGGCCCTTGGCCGGCTGCCCGGCGTCCTCCGGCTCCACCTTGCCGGCGGCGGGCTTTCCGCCGGAGGGTGCCGCGGCCGCCGCGGAGCCCGTCGCCGCGCCCGCACCGGCCGGGGTCTTGTCCGCACCCGACTTCTCCGCCGTGCCCGCGCCCGTGCCCGTCGTGCCCGCGCCCGTGCCCGTCGTGCCCGTGCCCGCCGGGGCCTCGTCCGCGTCGGGACGGGGCCTGCCGCCGTTCGCCGTGGCCGGCGTCGGCTTGCCGCCCGCCACCACCGCGGCGGCGGCGCCGTCCGTCCCGCCCGGCCGGTCGGTCGCGGTGAGCAGGCCCAACCGCAGCTCCGCCACCTGTCGCTGGAGCTCGTCGGACTCCTGCCGGGACTTCCAGGTCTCCTGCCGCAGGTCGGCCAGCTGCTGCTGGGCCTGGGCGATCTCCAACATCACCTGGGCGAGCTGCTGACGACCGGCGGCGGCCTCCTGCTGCGTGGCGGCGAGGTGCTGCTGGGTGGTGGCCAGGTGCTGCTGCGTCGTGGCCGCGTACTCCTCGAACTGCCGGCGCGACGTCGCCACGTGCTCGTCGGCCTTGCGACGCTTGTCGGCCGCCTCGGTCTCGGCCCGGCTGAGCAGCGCCGCGGCCTCCTCCTCGGCCTGCCGGCGCATCGTCAGCGCGTCCTGCTCGGCGGCCTGGCGGACGGCGGCGGCGCTCTGCTCGATCTCGTTCTTCCGGGCGGTGTACTCCGCCTCCAGCGTGGCGCGGCGCGCCGCGAATCCGGACTCCAGTTCGTCGTGCCGGCTCGTGTGCTGCTTCTCCAGCTCGGCGAGGCGGGTCTTGTACTGCTTCTCCAGCTCGGCGCGGCGCTCGGTGAGCTCCTGCTCGGCCGCCGTGCGGCGCTCGGTCAGCTCGCGGTCCGCGGCCTCGCGCCGGCTGTTGACCTCCTGCTCCACCCCGGCCCGCCAGGCGCCCAGCTCCTGCTGCGTCTGGGACCGGGCGTGCTGCACGTACGCCTCGGTCTCGGTGCGCATCCGCTGCACGTACGCCTCGGTCTCGGCGCGGTTGCGCTTGGCCGTCTCGGCCGCCTGGGTGGTGAGCCGCTCCGCCTCCTGGCGGGCCTTCTCCCGGGTGGCCCGGCCGGCGTCGGCGGCGTCGTCGATGATCTGCTTGGCGTCCCGCTGCGCCTTGGCGTGGGTGGCCCGGCCCGCCTCGGTGGCCTGGTCGACCAGGCGCTTGGATTCCTGCTGCGCCTTGGCGTGCATCTCCTTGGCGGCCTCGCGCAGCTGGGTGGACTCCTGCTGGGCCTTGGCGTGCACCTCCTTGGCGGCCTCGCGCAGCTTGGTCGCCTCCTGCTGGGCCCGGTGGTGGATCTCCTTGGCCGTGTCCCGCAGCTGGGTGGCCTCCTGCTGGGCCTTCGCCAGCGCCTCCTGGGCGGCCTTGCGGAGCCGGGCGGCCTCTTCCTTGGCCGTCCTGACGGTGGCGTCCGCCTCCGCCATGCGGGCCGCGGTGTGCCGCTCCTCCTCCGTCCGGCGGGCGGCCAGCGCGATCTCGAAGTCCTTGAGGGCGGTGGCGGCCTGCTCGCGGGCCTCCTCGACGATGTGCTCGGCGGCGGCGCGACGCGCCTCGATCTCCTCGTTGGCGGAAGCCAGGATCGCGTCGGCCTGCTCCTCGGCGAGCGTGAGGATCTGCTCCACCCGCGGGCCGAGGTGCCGGTAGGAGACGTTCTCGAGCGCCCCGGACGACTTGCGCGCCTGGGCGAGGTCCCGCTGGAGCACCTCGACCTGGCCGGCCAGCTTGTGGATCTGTGTGTAGGCCTGTTCCCGCTCGGCCGCCAGGGCCGCGATCTCGTGCTCCGCGCGAGCGACGTACCGGTCGACCTGTCGTTTCTCGTACCCCCGCAGAGCGGACTCGAAGCTGGGCTCCGTCGTCACGTCCCCGCCGAGAGCGAACAGTTCCTCGCCGTGCGACATGCCCCCATCCTCACACGCGACCAGTCCGGCTGGGGCGATACGGACGCCCCGGATAGGACCTACTTCACTGCCGACACGCCCGGGCAATTCGCCAGGCGGACAAACGCGTACGGCGCGGGGCGCACCGGTCACCCGGTGTCACCCCGCGCCGCTGATCATGCCCCGGTCGGGTGGGTCAGTTGGACGTCTCCGCGGTCACCCGCTCGTCTGCGCCGTCGGCCTTCTTCGCCTCCGGCTTGGCCTGCGCGGCCGGCACGCCCGGCACGATGCCGGCGAGGCCGGAGAGCATCTGGCCGAGCTGCGAGGTGACGGCGTCCTTCTGCCGGGTGAGGTCCTCGACCTCGCGGCGGGCCGCCTGCGTGGTCAGTTCGGCCTCGGTGCGCGCCTCGGTGAGCAGGCGGTTGGCCTCGGCCTTCGCCTCGGTGAGCGTCTTGTCGGCCAGCGCCTTGGCCTTGTCGACGGTCTCGTTGGCGGTGCGCTCCGACTCGACCCGGCGGGCCTCGGCGCGCTGCTCGATCTCCTTGGCCCGCTCCTGCGCGGCGTGGGCCCGCTGCTCGGCCTCGCCGACCAGCTTCTGGGTCTGGGCGACCTGCGCGGCGTGCCGCTCGGACTCCTCGCGCTCGGCCTTCTCCCGGCGCTCGGCGAGCTGGAGCTCCAGGGCCTGGAGGTCCTTGTCGCGCTTGTCGCGGGCGTCGGTGAGCAGCTTGGTCGCCTCGGCGCGCTTCTCCTCGGCCTCGCGGGCGGCCTTCGCCCGCTGCTGGGTGATCTCCCGCTCGGCGGTGGCCCGCAGGGTGGCGACCTCACGCTCGACGGTGGACTTCAGCTCGGCGACCTCGTGGGCGGTGACCGTGCGCAGCTGCTTGGTCTCCCGGTCGGCGTCGGCGCGCAGCGTGTCGGCCTCACGCCGGGCCTGGACGCGGACCTCGGCGGCCTCGCGCTCGGCGGCGGTGCGGACGCTGCCCGCCTCGCGCTCGGCGTTGGCCTTCATGGCCGCCGCCTCGGCGCGCGCCTTGTCGGTGATCTCGCGCGCCTCGAGGCGGGCGGCGGAGAGGATGCCCTCGGATTCCCGCTTGGCCTCGTTGCGGTGGTCGTTGGCCTGCTCCTCGGCCAGCCGGAGGATCTGCTCGACGCGGGTGCCGAGGCCGGAGAGGGTGGGCCGGCTGTTCTCCTCGAGCTGCTTGTTGGTGTCGGCGAGCTTCTGCTCCAGCGCGCTCATGCGCTGCTCGGCCTGGCGGAGCCGGCGCTGGGCGTCGTTCATCCGCTGCTCGGCCTCGGCGCGGGCCTGCTCGGACTGGGTCAGCGCGGCCGTCATCCGGCCGATGAAGTCATCGACCTGGTGGGTGTTGTAGCCGCGCAGGCCAACGGTGAAATCGGGCTGCGAGTTCGCGTTATCGAAGAACGCAAGAGGGGAGGACTGCTGGGGCATTGGGACATACTCGCAGACCCCCCAGGGTGCTTCGCAAGAGCGGTGCCGAGCTTTCGTGTCCTCTTTACATGGTCAACTACAGGTCCGCGGATCGCCGGACAGATCGCCGATCTTGGCAGGTCCCGGGCGGGTCGGACGGCACGGAGAGTGACATCGGAAAAGGGCCGCGGGAGCACCCCGCGGCCCTTTGTCGCGTCATGGCGCGGGTCACTCGAATGAGCGTCCGGCGCCCCGGCGGAAAGGCAATCGCCGTTCACCGCAATGGTCGACGGCGCCTCATCCGCAGGGTCAGTGGCCGCGGAACCGGTTGATCGCATCCTCGTGCCGGGAGCGCAGCTCGCGGTCGCGTACGCCGAGGCCGTCCGACGGGGCGAGGCAGCGGACGCCGACCTTGCCCTGGTGCGCGTTGCGGTGCACCTCGTACGCGGCCTGGCCGGTCTGCTCCAGCGGGTAGGTCCGCGACACGGTCGGGTGGATCCTGCCCAACGCCACCAGCCGGTTGGCCTCCCACGCCTCACGGTAGTTGGCGAAGTGGCTGCCGACGATGCGCTTGAGGTGCATCCAGAGGTAGCGGTTGTCGTACTGGTGCTGGAAGCCGCTGGTGGAGGCGCAGGTGACGATGGTGCCGCCGCGCTTGGCCACGTAGACGCTCGCGCCGAAGGTCTCCCGGCCCGGGTGCTCGAAGACGATGTCCGGGTCCTCGCCGCCGGTCAGCTCCCGGATCCGCTCGCCGAAGCGCCGCCACTCGTCCTGGTCCTGGGTCTGCTCGTCCTTCCAGAACCGGAATCCCTCGGCGGCCCGGTCGATGACCAGCTCGGCGCCCATCTTCCGGCACAGCTCCGCCTTGTCCGGCGAGGAGACCACGCAGACCGGGATCGCCCCGCCGTTGAGCGCCATCTGGGTGGCGTAGCCGCCCAGGCCGCCGGAGGCGCCCCAGATCAGCACCACGTCGCCCTGCTTCATGTTCGCCCCGTGGTGCGACACCAGCTGCCGGTACGCGGTCGAGTTGACCAGCCCGGGGCTGGCCGCCTCCTCCCAGCTCAGGTGGCGCGGCTTGGGCATCAGCTGGTTGGCCTTGACCACGCACAGCTCGGCCAGGCCGCCGAAGTTGGTCTCGAAGCCCCAGATCCGCTGCTGCGGATCGAGCATGGTGTCGTCGTGCCCGGCCGCGTCCTCCAGTTCCACCGAGAGGCAGTGGGCGACGACCTCGTCGCCGGCGGACCACCGGGTCACGCCGGGCCCGGTGCGCAGCACCACGCCGGCCGCGTCCGAGCCCACCACGTGGTACGGCAGGTCGTGGCGGCGGGTCAGCTCCGACAGCCGGCCGTAGCGCTGGAGGAACTTGAAGGTCGACAGCGGCTCGAAGATGCTGGTCCAGACCGTGTTGTAGTTGATCGCGCTGGCCATGACCGCGACCAGCGCCTCGCCCGGTCCCAGCTGCGGCGTCGGCACCTCCTGCACGTGCAGCGCCTTGCGCGGGTCCTTGTCCCGGGTGGCCAGGCCGTCGAACATCCGGGTCTCTTCGGCGCGTACCACCACGCCGCGGTACGTCTCCGGTACCGGCAGGCCGGCGATCCCGGCGAGTTCCCGCTCCGGTTGGTCGGATCCCTCCGCCGCCATGATCGCTTCGAGGATGTCCTGCACGTCGACCTCCCGTTCGTCCGCACCCCGCCCACGCGGGCCCGGGTGCTGCCATCGTCGGCGTCGGTGCGCCCCGCCCGCCATGTCGGCGTCCGACACATCCGGGACCGGCCGCGCTCCTGTGGGGCGGGACGTTACTGAACGGTAGGTTGAGCCGGAAGTGCTCTGTGAAAAACTGCATTGGCCGATGCGTGGAGGTGTCCGGGCGGCCGTCGGACCACGCAGCGGCGCGCTCGGCGGGCGGAGTGCCCGCCCGCCCCCGCGCCGGGATGACCACCGGGGTGATCTCGTCGGCGAAGTGACCGTTCTTGTGCGCGGCGGCGGGCTCGACGAGCTCGACCAGCACCCCGCCGGCGTCCTTCGGGTGTACGAAGTTGACCCGCGAGTTGGCGGTGCCGCGCTTCGGGGTGTCGTAGAGCAGCTTCACGCCCCGCTCGCGCAGCTTCGCGCAGGCGGCGTCGATGTCCGCCACCGTGTACGCCACCTGCTGCACGCCCGGGCCCTTCTTGTCGAGGAACTTGGCGATGGTCGACTCCGGGGTCAGTGGGGCGAGCAGTTGCACGCAACCGCCCTCGGCGTCCGGGCCGACGGCCAGCATCGCCTCGCGGACGCCCTGCTCGGCGTTCACCTCGGTGTGCACGCAGCGCATCCCGAAGGTGCGCTGGTAGAAGTCGATCGCGGCGTCCAGGTCGGCGACGGCGACCCCGACGTGGTCGATGCGGCGCAGGCCGATGTCTGTGACATAGTCGGCAGCGGTCTCGACGGGGGAGTTCTCAGCCATGGCGCTAGTCTGACCGAACAATCGTTAAGGCGTACAGGTCGGCACCCCCTCGGAGGCAGGCATGGCTTCGGTGATCGTCAGCGGCGCGCGGACCCCGATGGGGCGCCTGCTGGGCAACCTCAAGGACCTCCCCGCGACCAGGCTCGGCGGTGTCGCGATCAAAGCGGCGCTCGAGCGGGCCGGCGTCGCCCCCGAGCAGGTCCAGTACGTGATCATGGGACAGGTGCTCCAGGCCGGCGCCGGGCAGATCCCGGCCCGCCAGGCGGCGGTCGAGGCCGGCATCCCGATGTCCGTGCCGGCGCTGACCGTCAACAAGGTCTGCCTCTCCGGCCTGGACGCGATCGCCCTGGCCGACCAGCTGATCCGCGCGGGCGAGTTCGACATCGTCGTCGCCGGCGGCATGGAGTCCATGACCAACGCCCCCCACCTGCTGCTCGGCCAGCGCGGCGGCTACAAGTACGGCGACGTGGTGGTCAAGGACCACATGGCGCTCGACGGGCTCACCGACGCCTGGGACAGCTGCGCGATGGGGGAGTCCACCGAGCGGCACAACGCACGGCACGGCATCACCCGCGAGGAGCAGGACGCGTTCGCCGCGGCCAGCCACCAGCGGGCCGCCGCCGCGCAGAAGAACGGTCACTTCGCCGACGAGATCACCCCGGTGGTCATCCCGCAGCGCAAGGGCGACCCCCTGGTGATCAGCGAGGACGAGGGCATCCGCCCGGACACCACCGTCGAGTCGCTGGCGAAGCTGCGCCCGGCGTTCGCCAAGGACGGCACGATCACCGCCGGCAGCTCCTCGCCGATCTCCGACGGCGCCGCCGCGGTGGTCGTCATGAGCAAGGCCAAGGCCAAGGAGCTGGGGCTGACCTGGCTGGCCGAGATCGGCGCGCACGGCAACGTCGCGGGCCCGGACAACTCCCTGCACTCGCAGCCGTCCAACGCGATCCAGCACGCGCTCAAGAAGGGCGGGCTGGGCATCGAGGACCTGGACCTCATCGAGATCAACGAGGCGTTCGCCCAGGTCGGCATCCAGTCCACCCGTGACCTCGGGATCAGCCCCGACAAGGTCAACGTCAACGGCGGGGCGATCGCGCTGGGCCACCCGATCGGCATGTCCGGCGCCCGGCTGGTGCTCACCCTCGCGCTGGAGCTCAAGCGCCGGGGCGGCGGCACGGGCGCGGCGGCGCTCTGCGGCGGCGGCGGCCAGGGCGACGCCCTGATCATCCACGTCCCGGCCCCCGGCGAGAGCGGTCACTGACCGCGGTCCGGCCGATCCCGTAGAGGCAGCACAGTGAGCGAGATCGTCGACGACGTCCCGGCGGCGGGCGCACCCCCGGTGCGCCGCAGCCGGGACGTGCCGATGCTGGTCGAGCGGGCCCGCGCGGGCGATCCGCGCGCGGTGGCCCGGCTGATCACCCTGGTCGAGTCGGGCGACGCGACGCTGCCGCGGATCGCGGCGGCGCTCGCGCCGTACGCCGGTCAGGCCCAGGTCGTCGGGTTGACCGGCTCGCCCGGGGTGGGCAAGTCGACCACCACCAACGAGCTGGTCCGGGCGCTGCGCGCCCGCGGTCACCGGGTGGGCGTGCTGGCCATCGACCCGTCCAGCCCGTTCACGGGCGGGGCCATCCTCGGCGACCGGGTCCGGATGCAGGACCACGCCACCGATCCGGGCGTCTACATCCGGTCGATGTCCAGCCGGGGCCACCTCGGCGGGTTGTCGGCGGCCACGCCGCAGGCGGTGCGGGTGCTGGAGGGCGCCGGCTGCGACGTGGTGCTGGTGGAGACGGTGGGCGTCGGGCAGGCCGAGGTGGAGGTCGCCTCGCTGGCCGACACCACGCTGGTGCTGCTGGCCCCGGGCATGGGTGACGCGATCCAGGCGGTCAAGGCCGGCATCCTGGAGATCGCCGACGTGTTCGTGGTCAACAAGGCCGACCGGGACGGCGCCGACGCCACGGTGCGCGACATCCAGGGCATGATCGCCCTGGGCGAGCGCGGGCCGGGCGAGTGGCGGCCGCAGGTGGTGCGCGCGATCGCCGCCCGGGGCGAGGGGATCGACGACATCGCCGCCGCCATCGACAAGCACCGTGGCTGGCTGGTCAAGCACGGCGAGCTGCGCCGCCGCCAGGAGGCGCGGGCCGCCGCCGAGATCGAGGCGATCGCGCTGGGCGTGCTCCGCGCCCGGATCGGTTCCCTGCGCGACGGTACGGAGCTGCCGGCGCTCGCCGCGAAGGTGGCCGAGGGCGCCCTCGACCCGTACGCGGCGGCCGACGAACTGCTCGCCCAGCTCGGCTCCTGAGGGCTCCTGCGAACTAGTACGCTCGCACCGCCGCACGGTCGGCGTGGGGCGGTGCGCGGCGGAGTGGGGGAGACGATGGGCGACGAGGCGACGCAGGAGCTGTCGGTGACGCCGGGCGCGGCGGCGGGCGGGACGACGCTCGTCTCCGACGAGGTGGTGGAGAAGATCGCGGTCGCCGCCGCGCGGTCGGTGCCCGGGGTGGTCGAGCTGGGCGGGGACGTGGCCCGGTTCTTCAACGCGGTGCTCGACAAGGTCGGGCTCGACCAGGTCGGCGACGCCCGGCGCGGCTGCTCGGCGCACGTCACGAACGGCGCGGCGGTGGTGAACCTGGTCATCGTGATCGAGGCCGGTCACGCGGTGCCGCAGGTGACCGCCGAGGTCCGGGCGCAGGTCGCCGGGGCGGTCGAGGCGTACGGGCTGCGGGTCGACGAGGTCAACATCAGGGTCGACGACGTGGCCCTGGGCGGTCCCGCCGCCCCCGTCGCCTGAGGCGCCCGGCCGCCCAGGTTACCTGCGGGTACGAACTTACTTAGCGATCGTTCAGGTCTGGGCTCTACACTCGCAGTGCAGTCGAGGACTCGAGGAGGAGCCCTGCGGATGAACGCCGACGAGATCGCTGCCGGACGGGCACGCTGGCAGGCCCGCTACGACGCCGCGCGCAAGCGGGACGCCGACTTCACCACGCTCTCCGGGATGCCCGTCGACCCGGTCTACGGGCCGCCGGAGGGAGTCGCCTACCCGGGCTTCGAGCGGATCGGCTGGCCGGGCGAGTACCCGTACACCCGGGGCCTCTACCCGACCGGCTACCGCGGGCGGACCTGGACGATCCGGCAGTTCGCCGGCTTCGGCAACGCCCAGCAGACCAACGAGCGCTACAAGATGATCCTGGGCGCCGGCGGCGGGGGCCTCTCCGTCGCGTTCGACATGCCCACGCTGATGGGCCGGGACTCCGACGACCCGCAGGCGCTCGGCGAGGTGGGCCACTGCGGCGTCGCCATCGACACCGCCGCCGACATGGAGGCGCTCTTCGACGGCATCGACCTGGCCGGGGTCACCACGTCGATGACGATCTCCGGGCCGGCCGTGCCGGTGTTCTGCATGTACCTGGTGGCCGCCGAGCGGCAGGGCGCCGACCCGTCCAAGCTGGACGGGACCTTGCAGACGGACATCTTCAAGGAGTACATCGCGCAGAAGGAGTGGCTCTTCGACCCGGAGCCGCACCTGCGCCTGATCGGCGACCTGATGGAGTACTGCGCCCGGGAGATCCCGCGCTACAAGCCGCTCTCGGTCTCCGGCTACCACATCCGCGAGGCCGGCTCGACCGCCGCGCAGGAGCTGGCGTACACCCTCGCCGACGGCTTCGGCTACGTCGAGCTGGGGCTCTCCCGGGGGCTGGACGTCAACGTCTTCGCGCCGGGCCTGAGCTTCTTCTTCGACTCGCACGTCGACTTCTTCGAGGAGATCGCCAAGTTCCGGGCCGCCCGCCGGATCTGGGCCCGCTGGCTGCGCGACGTCTACGGCGCGACCAGCGAGAAGGCGCTCTGGCTGCGGTTCCACACGCAGACCGCCGGGGTGTCGCTGACCGCCCAGCAGCCGGTCAACAACGTGGTGCGCACCGCCGTGGAGGCGCTCGCGGCGGTGCTCGGCGGCACCAACTCGCTGCACACCAACGCGCTGGACGAGACCCTGGCGCTGCCCACCGACGAGTCGGCCGAGATCGCCCTGCGTACCCAGCAGGTGCTGATGGAGGAGACCGGGGTGACCAACGTGGCGGACCCGCTGGGCGGGTCCTGGTACGTCGAGGCGCTCACCGACAAGATCGAGGCCGAGGCGGAGGAGATCTTCGCCCGGATCCGGCAGCTCGGTGGCGAGGGCCCGCACCGGATCGGCCCGATGACCTCCGGCATCCTGCGCGGCATCGAGGACGGCTGGTTCACCGGCCACATCGCCGAGTCCGCCTTCGTCTACCAGCAGGCGCTGGAGAAGGGCGACAAGAGGATCGTCGGGGTCAACTGCCACACCGGCACCGTCGCCAAGGACCTGGAGATCCTGCGCATCTCGCACGAGGTGGAGCTGGAGCAGCGGCGGGTGCTGGCCGAGCGGAAGGCCGGCCGCGACGAGGCAGCCGTCAAGGCCGCGATCGAGCGGATGGTCGCCGTCGGCCGGACCGACGGCAACATGATCCCGGCCATGCTGGACGCCGTACGCGCGGAGGCCACCCTCGGCGAGATCTGCGACGCCCTGCGCGCCGAGTGGGGCGTCTACCGCGAGCCCGCCCGCTTCTGACCCCGTTCCCCACCTCCCCTCCGCACCCGCGGTCCTGCATCTTCGTGCCCCGGCGAACGCCACGTACCGGGAGCCGGGGGCGCAGGATCGCGCGGTGCCGGGC
>NZ_JBPQTK010000101.1:0-22660 GCF_051386315.1 Micromonospora sp. URMC 107 | reverse complement strand
GGGCGCCGGGGGGCGGTAGCGTGGGCGGTATGACCGATGAGCAGCCCGGCCGCGAGCGGGACGGCGGCGGTGCCTGACCAGGTGTCGGCCGCGCCCGACCACGCACCGGCCGCGCCGGGCGGTGCGCCGGCCTCGTCGGAGCGTGCGCCGGCCGTGTCCGACCACGCACCGGTCGTGCCGGAGCAGGTGTCGGCCGTCCCGGAGCACGTGTCGGCCGTGCCGGACCGGAGCACCGTCCGGCTGGCGCTGGTCGTCGGCGGGCTGGTGCTCGCCGTCCTGCTCGGCTTCGGCCTCGGTCGGCTCGACAGCGGCGGCCCGTCCGCGGCGGCGGGAACCGACAGCGCCCTCAGCGGGCACAGCCACGCGCCGGGCACGGGTGCCCACGAGCACGGCACCGACCAGGCCGCGGCGGCGCAGGCCGGCGGCCTCTCGGTCAGCGCCGCGGGCTACACGCTCGCCCCGGTGGCCGCCGCGTTCACCGCCGGCCGCCCCGGCGAGCTGCGCTTCCAGGTGCGGGACGCGCAACGCCGCCCGGTGACCCGCTTCGCGGTCGTGCACGACAAGCCGATGCACCTGATCGTGGTGCGTCGCGACCTGACCGGCTACCAGCACCTGCATCCGACGATGGCGGCCGACGGCACCTGGTCGGTGCCGCTGACCCTGCCGCAGCCGGGGGTCTGGCGGGCGTACGCCGACTTCACCGCGCTCGCCGACGACGGCCGGCAGACCGCCGTGACCCTCGGGGTCGACCTGACCGCGCCGGGCGGCTACCAGCCGAGGGCGCTGCCGGCGGCGGCGTCCTCGGCCACGGTCGACGGGTTCACCGTCAGCTACCAGGGCGCCCCGCAGGCCGGCGTGACCGTGCCGCTGACCTTCCGGGTCGAATCGCCCGGCGGGCGTGCGGCGCTGGAGCGCTACCTCGGCGCGTACGGGCACCTGGTCGCCCTGCGCGAGGGGGATCTCGGCTACCTGCACGTCCACCCCGAGCCGCAACCGGTCGACGGGGCGGTGACGTTCTGGGTGACCGCGCCCGACCCGGGCCGGTACCGTCTCTACCTGGACTTCCAGGTCGCCGGCGTGGTGCGGACCGCCGAGTTCACGCTCACCGTGCCCTGACCTCGCCGGGCGGGCGCCGGGGCGCGGCGGATCGGCCGACCGGGGTGTGCCACGCCCCCGCTCGCGGGATGCGGCGCCGGCGGCACGCTCAGCCGGCGCGGCGGATCGGGCGGCGGGCCAGGTAGCGCAGCAGGTCGCGGATGTGGTGCTTCTCCTCGGCCGGCACGGTCGGATCGGCCAGCCGCTGCAGGATCACCCGGACGTCCGCCTCGACCGGGCCGTCGTCGACGCGCCGACGGGGCGCGGGACCGGCGTCGGGCAGGCCGAGCGCGCGGAACGCGGCAGCGACCGGCAGATCCAGCGCGGCGCAGAAGCCGCGCACCTTGGCCAGCTCGGGGTAGTCCTGCCAGTCCCCGGCGAGCCAACGGAACACGGTCGACCGACCGACGCCGGTGTGGGACGCCAGGTCGGTGACGGTCCAGCCGCGTTCCTCGCGGGCGTCGTCGATGGCGCGCCGCACGAAACGTGCGAAGGCCATCTGCGGCGAAACCTCTACGGAACCCATCCCTGCGGGTCTTCCCTCCCGACCGGCACCGGCGGTGCGTCTCCGAGGGTAGTACGGAAAGGTAAGGAAGCGATTGACTGATCGACCAGACCGTCCCGTGGCCGGGACTTCGCGCCCGGCGGCATGGCGTGGATCACACCCGGGCGGCCGGTTCCGGCGTGGGCACGGGCGGCAGCAGCGCCTCCAGCCGTGGGGTCACCGCCCACTGGTCGACGAGTTCCCGGTACTCCGCGCGCTGGGCGGCGGTCGGCGCGGTGCCGGTGCGTCGTGCCCGGACGAGGAGGTTGCGCGGGGTGTGCCGGGAGTCGACGAACTCCACCACCTCGGCCCGGTAGCCGTGCAGCCGGAGCAGCCCCGCCCGCAGCGCGTCGGTGAGGACGTCCGCGAAGCGCTCGCGGAGGATGCCCTGCCGGGTCAGCAGCTCGTACGGCGCCGGGGCCGGCCGCGCACGCAGCTGGGCCGCGACGTCGTGGTGGCAGCACGGCGCGGCGAGCACCCAGCGGGCCTGCCAGCGCACCGCCCGGGCCAGCGCCTCGTCGGTGGCGGTGTCGCAGGCGTGCAGGGCCAGCACCAGGTCGGGGGCGGGCTCCACGACGGCGTCGGCGATCGTGCCGGCCACGAAGCTGACCCGGTCGGCCCAGCCCAGCCGCTCGGCCAGCTCGGTGTTGCGCCGCCGCTGGTCCTCCCGGACGTCCACGCCGACCAGCTCGACGTCGACCCCCTGCCGGGCCAGCCACCGGTAGGCGGCGAAGGTCAGGTACGCGTTGCCGCAGCCCAGGTCGACCACCCGCAGCGGGCCGGTCAGGTCGTCGGGGAGGGTGGCCGCGAGCGCCCGCAGGAACGCGTCGACCTGGCGCCGCTTCGCCGCCGAGCCGCCGATCTCCGCGAAGATCGGGTCGCCGGGATCGAGCAGGTACTCCTTCGCCCGGTCGTGGCCACCCGGCTCGGCGGCCGGCCGGGCCGCGGCGGACCGGTGCACCTGCGCCTCACCGGACTTGGTGACCCGCAGTTGGAGCGTCGCGTCGGCCGTCTCCACGTGCCAGTTGCCGAACGGCTCGGCCAGCAGCGCGTCCACCGCCGCGTCCGCCTCCTGGCCGGGGGCCACGTTGCGGGTGTACGGGCGGGAGCCGTCGGAGGTGGAGATCTGCAACCGGGGGCCGGCCTTGAGCGCGACCGGCCGTAGTTCGGCACGCACCACCGAGGGGCGGTGTCCACGTCGGCGTCCGGCGGCCACCGCGCGGGTGAGCGCCGGGTCGAGCAGCAGTGCCCGGACCTCGGTCAGGGCGGCGTCCAGCGGTTCGGGCATTGCTCCATCTTCCTGGTCGACCGGCGGCCTCTGCGGCGCGCGGTACGACGACGCTGTTCGACGGGGGCTCTCCCCGGCGTGGTGTGCGGCGAGCAGGGACCGGATCGAGCCCCGCCCTCGCCCGGAGCGCGGGCCACGGCCCGGACGGGGAGACCCCGAGCGCGGGCCACGGCCCGGACGAGGAGATCCCCCGCACCGGGTGCACCGGTCCGGGGGATCTCGGGTGACGTTCGACGGTCAGTCGGCGGTCGCCTCGGCCGGCGTACCGGCGGCGGCGGAGCCACCACCACGGCGGCGCCGGCGGCGGCGGGGCTTCGCGGCCTCGCCCTCGGCGGCGGCCGGGGCGTCGCCGGTCTCGGCGGTGATCACCGTGGTCGGCTCGCCCGCGACGGTCTCGCCGGCACGGCGGCGCCGGCGGCGACGCGGGATGCGCGGGCCCTCCTCGGCGGCGTCGGCCTGCGGCGCGTCGGTCTCACCGCCGGCGCGGCCCGAGCGGCGGTCGCCGCGACCACGGCCCTCGCCGCGCTCGCCGCGCCGGGCGCCCCGGCCGCTCTCGCCCCGGCGGGACCGTCCGCCGCCGAGGTCCTCCTCGACCTCGGCCGACAGCCCGGCGCGGGTGCGCTCGGCGGTCGGCAGGGTGCCGCTGACGTCGGTGGGGATGTGCAGGTCGGTGTAGAGGTGCGGGGACGTGTGGTACGTCTCCGGCGGCTCCGGCATCTCCAGACCGAGGGTCTTGTCGATGATGCGCCAGCGGGGCATGTCGTCCCAGTCGACGAAGGTCACCGCGACGCCCGTCGCCCCGGCCCGGCCGGTGCGGCCGATCCGGTGGGTGTAGGTGTCCTGGTCCTCGGGGCAGTCGTAGTTGATCACGTGGGTGACCCCGGTGACGTCCAGCCCGCGGGCCGCCACGTCGGTGGCGACCAGGATGTCGATCTTGCCGGCCCGGAACGCCCGCAGCGCCCGCTCGCGCGCGCCCTGCCCGAGGTCACCGTGCACCGCGGCCACCGCGAACCCGCGGAAGTCGAGGTCCTCGGCGACCCGGTCGGCGGCCCGCTTGGTCCGCGTGAAGATCATGGTGAGCCCGCGCCCCTCGGCCTGGAGGATGCGCGCCACCACCTCGACCTTGTTCATCGAGTGCGTGCGGTAGACCAGCTGCTGGGTCTGCGGCGAGGGCCCGGTCTCGGCGGTGTGCCCGGCGTGGATCGTCACCGGGTGACGCAGGAAGCGCCGGGAGAGGGTGACGATCGGGTCCGGCATGGTCGCCGAGAAGAGCATGGTCTGCCGGTCCTCCGGCAGCATCGCCAGGATCTTCTCGACGTCGTCGAGGAAGCCCAGGTCGAGCATGCGGTCGGCCTCGTCCAGCACCAGGGCGTGGACGCGGTCCAGCCGCAGGTGCTTCTGCTTCTGCAGGTCCATCAGCCGGCCGGGCGTGCCGACCAGGATCTCCACGCCCTTGCGCAGCGCGTCGATCTGCGGCTCGTACGCCACGCCGCCGTAGATCGGCAGCACCCGGACGCCCCGGGTGCTGCCCGCGGCGGCGAGGTCCTTGGCCACCTGGATGCCCAGCTCACGGGTGGGTACGACGACCAGCGCCTGCGGCACGCCGTCGCTGCCCTCGCCCGGCGCGAAGACCCGCTCCAGCAGCGGTACGCCGAAGCCGAGGGTCTTGCCGGTGCCGGTGGGCGCCTGGCCGATCAGGTCGGTGCCGCGCATCGCGATCGGGAGCGCGTACTCCTGGATGGCGAAGGCGCGGGTGATGCCGGCCGCGGCCAGCGCGTCGACGGTCTCCTGACGCGCGCCCAGCTCGGCGAAGGTCGGTGCCTCCGGGCGCACCGGAGCGGTGGCGGCCAGTTCCTGGCCGTCCATGAGGTCTTGAGTCAGCTCGCTCATATGGATTTGGGGGTGCCCTCTCGTGGGTGCGCCCCGTCATGTCCTCAGGGCGCGTTCGGTGTGGCGCGGGCCACACGGTCGGCGGCAGATCGCCTTGCCGGACCGGGCCGCACGCGCGCCGCGGGCCTCACACTTCGATCGGACCGGCTGATCGGTGGGACCAGGCTGGCCAGATCGGCGCCCGCGGCAACTGCTCCATGTTACCTGAACCGACCCGGTGCCGTCCTGATTCCATGCGCACGCGACACGCCGGGGGAAGCCGGTGTGACCTGTGCCACTCCGGGCCGGGTTGCCGGTGGGCGGTAGCCTGCGCTCGTGCCCGCGACCGATCCGCCCGACCGCGCCGTCGTCGACCTGCTCGGCCTGGTCGCCCTCGGTGAGCTGCTCGCCTTCGAACGGATGGCCGTCGACGCCCGGCTCGCCCCCGATCTGCGCCGGCGGGCGGCGCTGGGCGAGATGGCCGCCGCCGAGATCGGCAACTACCGGCGGCTGGCCGACCGGCTCGCCGCGCTCGGCGTGCTGCCCGACGACGCCATGGCGCCGTACGTCGAGCCGCTCCAGGCGTACCACGACTCGACCGAGCCGAGGGACTGGGCGGAGGCGGTGACGAAGGCGTACGTGGGCGACGCCATCACCGACGACTTCATCCGGGAGATCGCCGAGGCCCTGGCCGAGCCGGACCGCCAGCTCGTCCTCGACGTGCTGCACGACTCGTCGTACGCCGATTTCGCCGTCGCGGAGATCCGGGCGGCCGTCGAGGCCGATCCGAGGGTGGCCGGCCGGCTCTCGATGTGGGCGCGGCGACTGGTCGGCGAGGCGCTGTCGCAGGCCGGCCGGGTGGCCACCGCCGAGCAGGGGGCGCTCACCGCGCTCGTCGCACGGAGCGGGCGGGTGGACGTGCCGGGGCTGTTCCGACGGCTGACCGCGGCGCACACCACGCGGATGGCCGCCGCCGGACTGAACAACTGACCGCGACCGGCGGTCCGCGACGGGCGATCGTCGGGTCACCCGTCGCGGCCGACCGGACCACTCAGCGGACGGTGAACCCGACCGCGCGCGGCGACGCCTCGGCGATCTCGACGTAGGCGACCTTGTTGACCGGCACGATCACCCGCCGGCCCTTCTCATCGGTCAGGGAGAGGGTGCCCTCGTCCTTGCCGAAGGCGTCGGTCACGATCTGCTCGATCTCGGCCGGCGACTGCGCGCTCTCCAGGACCAGCTCGCGGGGCGCGTACTGCACGCCGATCTTGACCTCCACTGTGCCTCCTCATTCGGGCGAAAGAGCCGCCGATGGGAAGGCTATCCGATCTCGGGGCCGGATGTTCAGGCTGACTCACCTTGCAGCGGGAAGCTGGCGATGCCCCGCCAGGAGAGCGCGGCGACCAGTGCCTCGGCCTCGGCCTTGGGCAGTTGCCGGCCCCGGGCCAGCCAGAACTGCGCGGCGGTCTCGGCCGCGCCGACCAGGCCGGAGGCGAGCAGCTCGGCGTGCGCCCGGCTGATCCCGGTGTCGGAGATGATGGTGTCGGTGATCGCCGCGATGCAGCCCTGCTCCACCCGCTCGACGCGCTGCCGCACCGCCGGGTCGTTGCGCAGGTCCGACTCGAAGACGAGGCGGAACGCCTCGCTCTCGTGGTCGACGAAGTCGAAGTACGCGCGCACCGACGCGCCGACCCGCTCCTTGTTGTCGTTGGTGCCGCGCATGGCGTCGTCCACCTTCGCGAGGATCGCGTCGCAGTGCGTGTCCAGCAGGGCGAGGTAGAGATCCATCTTGCCGGGGAAGTGCTGGTAGAGCACCGGCTTGGAGACTCCCGCCCGCTCGGCGATGTCGTCCATCGCAGCCGCGTGGTAGCCCTGGGCGACGAACACCTCCTGGGCCGCGGCGAGCAACTGCTTGCGGCGCGCGGAACGGGGCAGGCGGGTGGGCCGGCCGGCGGTCTGGGCACCGTTCCCCACAGCGGTCATGGGAACCTCCGAGTTTCTTCGTACGAGCCGGCATTTCACCCGAACCGGTCGGGGCCCGGGACCCGTCGCGGAATTGGCCCGCCGCTGTAACTTATCGCCACTGTCACCACACGGTAGCCTCAGCGGGGGCGACCAAGGAGCGCGCGGTGAGTGAAACAGGGCAACCCGGTGCCGCCACCCCGGGAGAGCACGGCGACGGGACGGGTCCGCAGGACGACCTGGCCCGTTCCGGCAGCGGGTGGGCGCCCTCGGCGGCCAGTTGGTCCCGGGGCGGGGACATCTCCGGCCCTCGCGAGCCGGCCTCGCCGTGGGGTCCGCCCGATCCGACCCCCGGGTGGGCCGCCTCGTCGCCGCGACACGGCGACCTGCCGCCACCGCTGCCCGGCCTGCCGGCCGGGGCCGAGCCGCCGGCCCGGGTCAACGGCCACCACGTCAACGGCGTCGACCACGCCGCCGACGACGCGCCGGCCAGCCGCCAGACTCCGGTGAGCGCCCCGCCCGGCATCCTCGGCGAGCAGCGCCGCGACCCGGGCAACGACCGGCTGGTGGTGCCCGCGCAGCGCCCGGCGCCGACGGTCGACCAGCCGCCGGGGCCGCGGCGCGGGTTCACCGACCCCGAGCCCGACCCGGTCCGGCGCTCCTCCGACGACCCGTCGACCGGGCGCCAGGCCCGCTGGGCCGACCCCGGCCTGCCGACGTCGGCGCCCCCGGCCGTCCAGGTACCGCCCGTGGGCACCGCCGCCAGCGGCTTCGAGGTGCCGCCCGGCTTCCACGCGCCGACGGTCGACCGCGCCAGGGCCGAGGAGCCCCCGTCGGCTGCCGGCACGGCACGCGGCTGGGGCGACCACCTCCCGCCGGAGCCGCCGGCTTCCGAGCCGCACCCCTTCCCGCCGCCCGCCGAGCGCCCGGTCGCCGAGCCTCCGGTCGACGCCGCGTCCGCCGTCGCCGACCGCGCGACCGCCGGCGACCGGGTCGCCGGCGTCGACCGCGCGCTGGGCGCGGATCGCGCCTTCCGCGAGGACGGGGGCCCCGACCCGGTCGCCGCCGGCACGGAGAGCACGGCAGGGGAGCCGGGCCAGGACCGCCCGTCCGGTGGGTTGGGCCAGGACCGGGCCGCGGGCGACCTTCGCGCGGAGCGGACGCCGGGCGTCGCCGGCCAGGAGCGGGCGGCGGGCGGGCTCGGCCAGGACCGCACGGCGAGCGGATTCGACCAGGACCGCACGGCGGGCGGGTTCGGCCAGGACCGCGCGCCGAGCGTCGCCGGGCACGAACCGGCCGGGCGTGGCTTCGGTGCGGACCGGTCGCCGGCCGCCGACCCGGCGACGCGCGTTCCGGGCGCCGACCGGGAACCGTCGACCGACCCCGAACCGGGCGGCCCGCGACAGTCGGCCGCCGAGTGGCCGCCGACGACCGAACCGGACTGGACCGGTCCGAACTGGAACCGCCCGAGCTGGGGCGCCGCGTGGGCGCCGCCCTGGGCCCGGGACGAGCCCGAGGCCGTCGGTCGCCGCTCCCGGGAGGAGCCCGAGCCCGTCGGTCGCCGGTCGCGCGAGGAGCCCGAGCCCGTCGGTCGCCGGTCCCGGGAGGAGCCCGAGCACGTCGGTCGCCGCTCCCGCGAGGAACAGCAGCCGGCCTGGGCCGATGAGCCGCATCGGCCGTACGAGCCGCCGCGCGCCGAGTCCTCCCGGCCCTACGACCAGCCCCGCGAGTCCGGCCGTCCCTACGACGTCGGCCAGCCCGCGTCGGTGCCCCGGTCGTCGTACGAGCGACCGTCCGTCCCCGTCGACCGGTCGAGCGGGCCCGAGGCCGAACCGTCGGCTCCGGTCGAGCGACCGGCCTGGGCGGCCGGCGGGTCGGTCCCCGCGCCGGCGGGCGCACCCCCGCTCGCGTACGCCCCGGAGGCCGCTGCGCCGCCCCGCGCCGAGGACACCCCGGAACGGGTCACCCGGCCGTTCCGACTCCGGCCGGAGAGCGCGGAGCCGGCCCCGAGGCCGACCGGCGCCCCGCAGACCGCCGGCCCCGCCGCCGAGGCCGCCACGGGCGGGTTCGGGCGACGGGACCGCACCCCTGCCACCACGCCCGCCCCGACGAGCGCACCGCCCTACGCGGCCCGCCGATCCGCCCCCGAGCCGGCGCCGCCGGCCCCACCGGCCGCCGCCGACCAGGCGTCGGACCCCGCATCGGCGGTGTTGCCGCAGCGCGTCCCCGCCGAGCCGGACGTGCCCGTCGTGCCGGAGCCGCCAGCCGTGGACCCCCCCGCCGAAACCCCCGAACTCGCCCGCATCGCCACCCACCTGCGCCGCGACGACGAGCCCGCCCCGCTGCGGGAGCGTCCGGAGGGCTTCGACGTCAACGCCATCCTCGACGCCGTCCGTGGCGTGGCCGGAGTCCGCGACGCGGCGCTGCGCCGCACCCCGGCCGGCGCGCACAGCCTGCGGCTCGACCTCGCCGACGGGGCCGACCCGGCCGAGGTGAGCCGGCAGGTCGCCCGCCTGCTCCAGGACCGGATGGGGCTGGCCGCCGCGCCGCAGAACCTGCCCGGAATGCCGGCCGCGTCCGCCCCGCCGGTGCGCCGCCGGTCGGCGGAGCCGCGCGGCCTCGACCCCAGGTCGCCGGGCGCCGCCGCGCGCCTCGCCGAGCCGTCCGCCGCCGAGCCCCGGGTGCCCGGCGGCAGGGTGGCCGGCAGCCCCGCGCAGGCCCCGCCGACCCGCCCCGACCAGCGTCCCGAGGCGGTGCCCGAGACCCCGCGCCGACGCCGGCAGCCCGCCGCCCCGCACCGGGGCCGGGCCACGGTGGAGGAGCCGGGCTCGGTCTCCGCCGCCCCGGCCGGGAGCCCGGCCGGTGCCCCGGCGACCGTCGGCACGTCGTACTCCGGCGGGCAGGTGACGACGACGGAGACGGCGCCGTCCCGGCCGCTGGACACCGGCGGCGCGGTGGGCCCCCGGGTGGTGATCGACCACGTCCAGGTGAGCACCTTCGGCCTCGACGCCACCGTGGAGGTACGCCTGCTCGCCGGTGGGGAGAGCGCCGCCGGCTACTCGACCGGGCCGGCCGTCGACGGCTACGTGCTGCGGCTCTGCGCGGTGGCCGCCGCCGCAGCCGTGGACGAGCTGCTGCGCGGCGGCGAGCCCGGCCCCGACGCCGGCCCCGACCGTGGGCGTTGCTTCGTCGAGCACGCGGCCGTGGTGCCCTTCGGCAACTGCGACGTGGCCACGGTCGTGGTGCTGCTGGTCTGTGACGGCTGGGTGGAGCAGCTCGTCGGCTCCGCGCTGGTCGCCGGCGACCCCCGGCAGGCGGTCGTCCGGGCCACCCTGGCCGCGGTCAACCGCCGGCTCGAGGCGCTGCTGGCCTGAGCGCTGCCGGTCGGCGCGACCCCGGGCAGACTGGAGTCATGAAGAGCGCCACCCTGCGGCCGGACCACCTCCTTCCCGAGCCCTCCGTGCCACCGCCCTGGCCGGGGCGGGAGGTACGCCTCGACGGCACGGTGACGTACGTCCGGGACACGCCGGCCACCGCGCCCGGCGCGGAACCGGCGCTCTACGTGCACGGGCTCGGCGGCTCGTCGCAGAACTGGACCGACCTCGCGTACCTGCTCGCCGACCACCTCGACGGGCAGGCCATCGACCTGCCCGGGTTCGGCCGCAGCGAGCCGGGTCGCCGCTACACCGTTCCGGCCTTCGCCGACCGGGTGATCCGCTGGATCGAGCACTCGGGCCGGGGGCCGGTGCACCTGTTCGGCAACTCGCTGGGTGGGGCGGTCTCGGTGCACGTGGCGGGGGTGCGGCCGGACCTGGTCCGGAGCCTGACCCTGATCTCGCCCGCGCTGCCGTTCCTGGACTTCCGGCGCTCGTTGCAGGGTCGGATGCTGCCGCTGCTGGCGGTCCCCCGGGGCGAGCGGCTGGCCGCCTGGCGGCTGGCCCAGATCGCGCCCGAGGTGATGGCCCAGCAGGTGATGGAGGCGTGTGTCGCCGACCTCACCCGGATCTGCGACCAGCGCCGGCAGGAGGCGCTGGAGGAGATCCGGGTGCGGCACGAGGCCGCGCACTACGCCGCCGCGTACGTCCGGACGTTCCGGGGGCTGGTCTCCAGCTTCCTGCGGTCGTACCTGCCGGGGTCGGGGTCGCTGTGGCGGCTCGCCGCGACGGTCGCGGCGCCCACCCTGGTCGTCGGAGGGCGGGCCGACCGGCTGGTCGACGTGCGGGTGGCCCCGCAGACGGCCCGCGTCGTCCCGGACAGCCGGCTGCTGATGCTCGACGGGGTCGGCCACGTGGCGCAACTGGAGGTGCCGCGCCTGGTGGCCCGGGCCGTGCTGGGCCTGCTCACCGAAACGGGGGACGCCGCCAGGCGGTCCGACATGGCAGGCTGACCGGGATGTCCCCCGCCCGTCACCCCACCTCGTCCCGCCACGTCCCGGCTCCCGCAGAGGGCCGCCGTCGTGCCGCGGCCGGATCGCCGTCACGGGACGGCGGCGTGGACCTGACCCGCCCGCGGCACCGCCGTCCGGCGCGTCGGCGGCGTCTCGTGGAGCTGGTCGCGCTGGTGCTCGCGGTCGGCGCGGCGGTGGCGGTGATCGCCGACCGGCGGGGCGGCGACGTCGGGGCGGAGGCGCTCACCGCCGAGGAACTGGCTCCCGCGCCGATGCTCGCGCCGGGGGCGGCCTCGCCGCTGCCGTCGTCGCCCGCCGCGACGCCCTCGTCCGCCACGCTCCCGCCGGCCGTGCTCCGCCTGCCCGGGCCGGTGCCGTCGGCGGGGCGGGGCAGCTTCGGCTACGACGACCGGGTCGGTCCGGTGCTGGGTGACGCGGGCACGCTGCGCCGCTACCGGGTCGCGGTGGAGTCGGGCGCCGGCGAGGACGCGGGCGAGTTCGCCGCCGCCGTCGAGCGGGCGCTCGCCGGGCCGGGGAGCTGGGTCGACGGCGGGCTGCGGTTGCAGCAGGTGACCGCCGGCTCCCGGCACGACTTCACGGTCTACCTCGCCACGGCGAAGACGGCGGGCCGGCTGTGTGCCGCCGGCGGGGTGGACATCCGGGTGGGCGGGCGGCCCTACACGTCGTGCCGGGCGCCGGGCAAGGTGATCATCAACCTGGACCGCTGGCGGCTCTCGGTGCCGCACTTCGTCAGCGCGAAGGTGCCGCTCTCGGTCTACCGGACGTACGTGGTGAACCACGAGGTCGGGCACCAGCTGGGATACCGGCACGAGCGCTGCCCCGGCAGGGGCCGGGTGGCCCCGGTGATGATGCAGCAGACGCTCTTCCTGAACGGCTGCGTGGCCAACCCGTGGCCGTACCGCGACGGTCGCCGGTACGCGGGCCCCCGGCTCTGACCGGCGGCGATCGGGCGTCCCGCGCGGGCCGGAGGGAGCGATCCGGGAGCGTTTCTGGGGAATGAGCACTGTTCGGGTTTTACCCGGCGTAATGCCCGATTGGTGTGGGACGCTCGGCTCATGACGTCGTCGTCCCCTTGCGACCCGCCTGGCCCGGCACGCCGCCCGACGCCACTCCGGTCGGCGCGGTGGTGGCGACCGCTGGCCCCGCTGCGGGACCGGCGGGTGCTGGGGCTCGGCGTGCTCCTGCTGCTCGCGGCGACCGCCGCCGTGACGCTGCCCCGCGCCGGCGGCCCCGGGACCGCCCCGGCCGCCGACGACCGTGCCCGGCCGTCGTACGCGGCGGGGGCGGACGAGCGGGAACGGCCGCCCAGCTACCCCCGCACGGGCACGGGCGACTTCACCGCCGCGCCCGGCGACTCCCCGGTGCGGGGCACCGACGGGCCGGTCCTGCACTACCGGGTGGCCGTGGAACAGGGCACCGGCCAGGACGTCGCCGCCTTCGCCGCCACCGTCGACGAGGTGCTGGGCGACCCCCGCGGCTGGATCGCCTCGGCGGAGCTGCGGATGCGGCGGGTGGCGGAGGCGGCCGACGCCGACTTCACCGTCTACCTGGCCACGCCGGGCACCTCGGAGCGGATGTGCGCCCAGGGCGGGCTGAGCACCGAGGGCTACACCTCCTGCCGGCTCCCCGGGCAGGTGATCATCAACCTGGCGCGCTGGCTGGAGGCGGTTCCCGACTACGGGGCGCCGCTGGAGATCTACCGCGCCTACGTGGTCAACCACGAGGTGGGCCACGAGCTCGGCGAGGAACACCAGGCCTGCCCGGGGCCCGGCGAACCGGCGCCGGTGATGCAGCAGCAGACGTACGGTCTGGACGGCTGCGCCGCCAACGCCTGGCCGTACGTCGACGGCTCGCGGTACGACGGCGAGGTCGTTCCCGGCACCTGAGTTATTCCCCTTCCCGCAGTTCGGGCGACGTGTCGCTCCTCATGGCCGATCGACCCGGGTACGAGCGACAATGGCCCGGTTCGCCTTCAGCCGATTCCGGGGAGTCCACCGTGTCGTTGCCCCCGCTCGTCGAGCCCGCCGCCGAGCTGACCGTTGACGAGATCCGCCGCTACTCGCGCCACCTGATCATCCCGGACGTCGGGGTCGAGGGGCAGAAGCGGTTGAAGAACGCCCGGGTGCTCTGTGTCGGTGCCGGCGGTCTCGGCTCGCCGGCCCTGATGTACCTCGCCGCCGCCGGGGTGGGCACGCTCGGCATCATCGACTTCGACACCGTCGACGAGTCCAACCTCCAGCGCCAGATCATCCACGGGGTCTCCGACATCGGCCGCTCCAAGGCCGAGTCGGCCGCCGCCTCGATCCGCGAGATCAACCCCCTGGTGCAGGTGGAGATCCACAACACGGCGCTGGACCGGGAGAACGTGCGGGACATCTTCTCCCGCTACGACCTGATCGTCGACGGCACCGACAACTTCGCCACCCGCTACATGGTCAACGACGCGGCGGTGCTGCTCGGCAAGCCGTACGTCTGGGGGTCGATCTACCGGTTCGACGGCCAGGCGTCGGTGTTCTGGGCCGAGCACGGCCCCTGCTACCGCTGCCTCTACCCGGAGCCCCCGCCGCCCGGGATGGTCCCTTCCTGCGCCGAGGGTGGCGTGCTCGGCGTGCTCTGCGCGTCGATCGGCTCCATCCAGGTCAACGAGGCGATCAAGCTGCTCGCCGGCATCGGGGAGCCGCTGGTCGGCCGGCTGATGGTCTACGACGCCCTGGAGATGAGCTACCGCAAGATCAAGGTCCGCAAGGACCCGAACTGCGTGCTCTGCGGCGAGAACCCCACGGTCACCGACCTGCTCGAGGACTACGAGGACTTCTGCGGCGCCGTGTCGGTGGAGGCCCAGGAGGCGGTGGTCGACGCGACCATCACCGCGCTGGAGCTCAAGGAGTGGCAGGACGCGGGCAAGGACATCTTCCTCGTCGACGTCCGCGAGCCCGCCGAGTACGAGATCGTCCGGATCCCCGGCGCGACGCTGATCCCCAAGGGCGAGATCATCTCGGGTGAGGCGCTCGCCAAGCTGCCGCAGGACCGGCAGATCGTGCTGCACTGCAAGTCCGGGGTCCGCTCGGCGGAGGCGCTCGCCGCGCTCAAGGCGGCCGGCTTCCGCGACGCCGTGCACGTGCAGGGTGGCGTGCTCTCCTGGATCAAGCAGATCGACCCGTCGCTGCCCGCGTACTGACCGGCGTCGGTCGAGGTCGCGCCCGGCCGGGACGGCCCGGGCGCGACCTCGACCGATTCACCGAGGCGGGATCGCGTTTGCGCAGGTAGCGTTGCCGCCGTGGTCGACATCGATGCGGCGGTCGGGTTCGTCGTGGCACACGGGGACGCGGTGGACCGCGCCCGGCTGTCCCGGCTGCGCACCGGCGCGCCGCCCTCTGCCGAACTGCTCGACGACGCGGAGGTCGGCCAGGCGCCCGACGGCGGCTGGCCGGCGACGCTGGGCGGGGAGATCTCCTCCGTGGACGCCACCTGCTTCCGCCTGTCCGAGCTGGACGATCTCGGCGCGCTCGGCCGGCCGGCCGCGCGCCGCGCGCTGGACTGGCTGGCCGCGCGGCAGTTGCCCGACGGCGGCTGGGAGGAGGACGCGGCGCTGGCCGACGTCGCCCCCGAGTGGGCCCGGCCGGGCGACCCCGAGGCGGGATTCCACCTGACCGCGAACGCCGGTTTCTGGCTGACCGTCGCCGGCCTGGACGCGCGGGCGGCCGGGCCGCTCGACCACCGGGTCGGCGGGGCGTACGCGGGCGTCGTGCACGCCGCCGCGCAGTCGCTCGTCGCCCGGCTGCGCCCGGACGGCGGCTGGCCGTCCTTCCTGCCCGCCGGCTGGCTCAGCGCGGCGGTCCTGTACCGGCAGGAGATGTTCCACGAGGCGGCGCGGATCCAGGTGATCCTCGCCGAGCGGATGCCGGAGCTGTCCCCGGGCGACGTGGCCTGGCTGGCCGCCACGCTGCGGCGCGTCGGCATCGACGGGGAGGACTGGCTGCTGGCGCGGGCGCGGCGGCGGCTGGCCGAGACCCAGCGCAGCGACGGCGGGTGGGAGAGCGACGACGGGCACCAGTTCGACGTGCACACCACGCTGAGCGCGATCCGGGCCTGCCGCTGAGCCTCGCCCGTCGCCCGTCGCCCGTCGCCCGGGTGGCCGCGGGTGGCGCACGGCGGCGTCGTCGCGCGGAGTCCCGGAGCGCACTTCCCGTCAGCCGCGCGCCGGACCGGCCGGCCTCACTTGAGCTGGCTGATCACCAGGGGCCACCAGGCGTCCGGGGCGAACGCGGCGCGGTCGATGCTCTCCAGGACGGTGCGCAGCGCCTCCGCCCGCTCGGCCCGGCCCGGCTTGCCCTCGTCGGCCTCCACGAAGAGCGCGAACTGGTAGAGGAACTCGACGAAGGTGCGGAAGTTGCTGTTGACCGCCTGGACGTCCTGCTGTTCCAGGTCGAACTGGAGGATCTCGCCGGTCTTCGGGTCGAGCACGTAGAGCAGGTCGGGGTTGTCGGCGACCGCGCCCACCACGATCAGCCGGACGTCCAGCGAGCCGTCCTCGGTGCTCAGCTGGATCGTGTCGAACAGCTCGATGTCGCCTTCGAGGAAGGCGGTGTAGACGACCGCCACGTCGAGCGGGATCTCGTCGCCGGCGGGCAGCATGTCGGGGCCGAATCCACCTTCGAGCCACGCCTCGCGCGGGTACGGGATGAGCTCGTCCTCGCTCCACAGTGAGCGGAACCGGGGGTCAGCGGCCATCGTTGGTCCTCTGCATTCTCGGCGGGACGGTACGGGTCAGGAGACGATGCCCGCGGTCACCAGCAGGCGCAGCCAGGTGTCCGCGTACTGCCCCTGGAACCGGCCCTTGCGTACCCGTTGCTTCCGCACGCCGGGCCCCAGGATCGTGTCGACCACCTGCGGGTACTTGTCGCCCAGCACGTACTCGTCGAAGAACGTGACGACGTCGGGGGCGAAGACGTGGATGTCGACCTCCTCGTCCGGGTGCTCGTAGAGGAAGACGTAGTCGTCCGGGTCGATGTGGTAGACGTCGCCCTCTTCGAGGTCGAGCGAGACGCTCTCGCCGCCGTCGATCTCGTCGCGCAGCCGCGGCGGCACGCTGTGCAGCTCGCAGCCGATCGACACGGCGGGGCCGAGCGGGTCGTGCGGGTTGTCCGACCGGGCCTGGAGGGCGGCCGGGCTGCCGATCTCGGCCGGTTGTCCGAACCGGAAGTGGCTGCCCTCGATCCTGCCGATGATGCGGAACACCTCGAACGCGCCCTCGGGCACGCCGGGGAAGGGCTCCAGCGGAACCCCGTCGACGAGGACGACGCCGAACCCGTGCTCCGCCTCCAGCTCCTTGAGCCGCGCGAACCTGGTGCGGATCCGGTCGAGCCTGGCCGCCGTCGCGTCACTCGTCACGGGATCACCTTCACTATGACCGGGGTCCCCTCGGGCACGTCCTTGAGCGCCTGGCCGATCTCCCGGCCGATCTCGCGGTTGGTCCAGGCGTCCATCAACCGGAGGTTATCGTACGAATCCTCGCCGCCCAGTTGCAGCTCGTGCACGTGGTCGGGGTCGAGTGTCACGCCGGGACCGGTCACCGGGTACTTGTCGGGCTTCTTGCCCCGGTAGAGGCTCTGGACCAGCTCCTTGTTGCTCATGTAGTTCTGGCCCTTGTTGAGCTGGCGGATCACGCGGTCCCGGTAGACGGTGGTCAGCTTCCGCGTGCCCGGCTTCTCCGGGTCCCGGTGTTCCACCTGCCTGCGTTTCGGCTTGGTCTTGACCAGCTTGCCCTCCTGGCCGAGCCGCACCAGGTCCGCCGCCTTGCGGTCGAAGTCCTTCCTGACGAAGTCCTTGCGGTTGCGCAGCACCAGGACGGCGGGGCCCTTGGGCTTGCCTCCCTTGGCCGTCCGGAAGACGTCCGCGTTCTCCAGGTAGGCCGAGACGATCCTCGCGCCCTTGGCCTGGGTCTGCCGGGGCGGGGCCGTCCGCCGCCTAGGCATTGAGAACCGTCTCCACGGCCATGCCGATGAGCTGGTCGATGATCAGCCCCGTGATCATCTTGAAGATCGGGATCTGGAGGAGGGACGCCCCGAAGGTGACCGCCGCCGTCACGATCGCCTGTGCGATCTGGATCGCCAGCAGTGCCAGCTGGACGATCACCTGGATCTTCAGGGCCAGCACCACGCCTGCCGCGACCATCAGCCCGACGCCGATGACGGTGGCCGGGCGGGCGACGTCCGCGATGTTGCGCGCGGCCGACTCGCCGTCGTGCCACTCACCGGCGAAGGCGGTGAAGCTCTCGCCCCGGTTGTTGTCGAGCACGGTCCGCGCCGCCGACTCCAGCTGCGCGACCGACCCGGAGATCCGGCCGGCCATGCCGGTCCACTCGCCGGCCAGCTGGAAGATGGCCGTCTCGTCCGACTGGGGCCAGTCGTAGCCGAGCATCGAGAGCAGGGAGGCGAGCTCGCCCGGGAGCGTCAAACCCACCGCGACTCCTTTCGTGGGCCGGGCGGCGGCTCAGCCGCCCAGCGAGCCGAGCATCGAGCGGAAGGACGCGGCCACGTCGTCCTCGACGGCGCGGTAGCTCTCGGCCATCCCGCGCAGCCCGTCGACGTAGCTCTCCAGCTCGGTGATGTTGGTGTCGAGGCACTCGGCCAGCGCGTCCACGCACGCCTGGTGGGCGATGCCGAGCAGCGACCCGATGTCGTCGCCGCCGAAGGCCGCGGCGTAGCCGTCGACCGACGCCTGGAAGCCCTCGAAGACCTGGCGGACCGACTCCTTGGCCCGTTCCAGCTCGTCCGCGCCGCGACCCAGCGCGTCCATGTCGACGTCGAGGTTCTCCACGCTCAGCTCCTGTGCAGTTTCCGCATGGTCTCGCTGACGGCCTGGCTGATCTCCCGCATCTGCCGCAGGCCCTGGTCCTGGAGGCGCTCGATGGTGGCGGTCATCGCGGCGAGGTCGGGCATCGGTTCGGTGGTGGCGGCCCCGTCGTCCTGACCGTCGAGCGCCGCGTTGACCGCCTGGCGCAGCTCGGCGGCGAGATATTCCGAGCCCTCCCGGAGCACCCGGGGGTCGATGTCGACGGCGTTGACCCGGCCGTCGGTGCCGAGGGTGACCCGGATCCGGCCGTCGGCGGCCTCGGCCACCGACTCCGCCCGCTCCCGGGGTGCGGCGGCGCTGCCCACCTCGCGCAGCGCGGCGCGTGCCTGCGCCAGTTGCTGTTCCAGGGCACTCTCGCCCAGCATGCCGCCTCCCCAAGACAAGCCGTGCCGAACCCGCCCCAGACTAACGGCCACCCGCCATCCGGCGGTGCCCCCGCCGCCGCCCGGGGAAGGCAGGAGCCGCCGGTGGCCGTCCGGAGCCACCGGGCCGTACGCCGGCTCGGCCGTCAGCCGCGCAGGTGGCCGTCGCCGGTGACCACGTACTTGGTGGAGGTCAGCTCGGGCAGGCCCATCGGGCCGCGGGCGTGCAGCTTCTGCGTGGAGATGCCGATCTCGGCGCCGAAGCCGAACTCGCCGCCGTCGGTGAACCGGGTCGAGGCGTTGACCATCACGGCCGCCGCGTCCACCCGGGCCACGAACTCCCGGGCGGCGCTGGTCGAGTCGGTGACGATCGCCTCGGTGTGCCCGGTGCCGTACCGCCGGATGTGCGCGACCGCCGCGTCGAGCGAGTCGACGACGGCGACCGAGATGTCGGCGGAGAGGTACTCGGTGGCGAAGTCCTCGTCGGTGGCGGGCCGCACCGCGGCGGAGTGGGCGGCGACCCGGTCGTCGCCGTGCACGGTGACGCCGGCCTCGGCGAAGGCGGCCAGCACCGGCGGCAGGAAGGCGTCGGCGACCGCCGCGTGCACGAGCAGCGACTCGGCGGTGTTGCAGGTGGAGAGCCGCTGGGTCTTCGCGTTCAGCGCGATGGCGACGGCCTTCGACAGGTCGGCGGCGGCGTCGACGTAGACGTGGCAGTTGCCCACGCCGGTCTCGATCACCGGCACGGTGGACTCCTCCACCACCGTGCGGATCAGGGACGCGCCGCCGCGCGGGATCAGCACGTCGACCAGGCCCCGGGCGCGCATCAGCTCCTTGACGGAGTCGCGGCTGCTGGCGTCGAGCAACTGCACCGCGTCCGCCGGCAGGCCGGCGTCGGCCACCGCGTCGCGCAGCACGGCGACCAGGGCGGCGTTGGAGTTGGCCGCCGACGACGAGCCGCGCAGCAGCGCCGCGTTGCCGGACTTCAGGCAGATGCCGGCGGCGTCGACGGTCACGTTCGGCCGGGCCTCGTAGATGATGCCGACGACGCCGAACGGCACCCGGATCTGGCGCAGCTCCAGCCCGTTGGGCAGGGTCGAGCCCCGGACCACCTCGCCCACCGGGTCCGGCAGCGCGGCCATCTGCCGCAGCGCGTCGGCGATGCCCGCCACCCGCCCCGCGTCGAGGGCCAGCCGGTCCAGCACGGCCGCGCTCAGCCCGGCCCCACGCCCGGCCGCCAGGTCCGCCGCGTTCGCGGCCAGGATCTCCGGCGTACGCGACACCAGCGCGTCGGCCATCGCCACCAGCGCGGCGTCCTTGGCCGTACGCGTGGCGACGGCCAGCGCCTCCGCCGCCGTACGCGCCCGCCGGGCCTGCTCGCTCACGCTCATCGCCGCACTCCTCACAACAGCACGAGGTCGTCGCGGTGGACGACCTCCCGTTCGTACGCCGGGCCGAGCGCCGCGGCGAGTTCCGTGGTGGACCGGCCGAGCAGCCCGGGCAGCTCGACCGCGTCGTAGTTGACCAGTCCCCGGGCGACCGGCGCGCCCTCGGCGTCCACCAGGTCGACCGGGTCGCCGGCGGTGAACGCCCCGTCCACGGCCGTGATCCCGGCGGGCAGCAGCGACTTGCGCCGGCCCACCACCGCCGCGACCGCGCCCGGGTCGAGGTGCAGCCGCCCCCGGGGGGAGGTGGCGTGGGCCAGCCAGAAGAGCCGGGCCGCCGGGCGCCGCCGGCTCGGGTGGAACAGGGTGCCGACGGGCTCGCCGGCCAGCACCGGGGCGGCCAGCGGCGCGGCGGTCAGCACCACCGGGATGCCGAAGCCGGTGGCGATCCGGGCCGCCTCCACCTTCGTCACCATGCCGCCGGTGCCCACCCCGGCCCGGCCGGCGCCGCCGATGTCGATCCCGGTCAGGTCCCGCTCGTCGTGCACCTCGGTGATCCGGCTGGAGCCCGGGCGGGTGGGGTCGCCCGTCCAGAGGGCGTCCACGTCGGAGAGGAGCACCAGCAGGTCGGCGTGGACCAGGGCGGCGACGAGGGCGGCCAGCCGGTCGTTGTCGCCGAACCGGATCTCCTCGGTGGCGACCGTGTCGTTCTCGTTGACGATCGGCACCGCCCGCAGGTCGAGCAGCTTGCGCAGGGTGCGGTACGCGTTGCGGTAGTGCGCCCGCCGGGTCACGTCGTCGACGGTGAGCAGGACCTGTCCGACGGTGAGCCCGTGCCGGGCGAAGGCGGCGGCGTACCGGCCGATCAGCAGGCCCTGCCCGACGCTGGCGGCGGCCTGCTGGGTGGCCAGGTCGCGCGGACGCCGGGAGAGCCCCAGCGGCGCGAGGCCGGCGGCGATCGCGCCGGAGCTGACCAGCACGACCTCCCGGCCCTCGGCGGCGATCGCGCCCAGGGTGCCGACGAGCGCGTCGACCCGCTCGTCGTCCAGCCCGCCGGCGGCGGTGGTCAACGAGGAGGATCCGATCTTGACGACGACCCGCCGGGCCGCCGTGACCATGTCGCGCACCCGCCCATTCTGCGCGGTCGGTCCCGGCCCGCCCCGGCGCGTTCCCATATCGTGGCCGGTCGTGAGACCTGACGAGTACGTCGAGGCGGTGCTGGAACTGGTCGAGCGGATCCCGCCCGGCCGGGTGATGTCGTACGGGGCGGTCGCCGACGCGCTGGCCGAACGCTCCGGGCGGGCCTCGGCCCGGCTGGTCGGTTCGATCATGGCCCGGCACGGCGGGGGAGTGCCCTGGCACCGGGTGGTGAACGCGGCCGGTCGCCTGCCGCCCGGTCACGAACGGGAGGCGCGGGCCCGGCTGCGCGCCGAGGGGACGCCCCTGCGCGGCGCCGGGGTCGACATGAGGGCGAGCTGGTCCCCCGAGGAGGGGATGTGACCCGCGCCATAACGTGAGTAACATTCGGCGTCATGGACGCGCCGTCGGGTGGAGCTGCTCCGGTCGCTGGCGTGCTGCCACGCCGGGTGCACGCGGGTTACGCGCTCGGATCGCTTTCCACCGGCGCGTTCGGCACCGTGCCCGGCCTGCTCCTGCTGCCGTACCTGACCGACACCCTCGGCGTCGCGGCGGGCGCGGCGGCCCTGCTGGTGCTCCTGCCGAAGGCGTGGGACGTGCTGGTCAACCCCGTCGCCGGCCGGATCTCCGACCGCACCCGGTCGCGCTGGGGCGCCCGCCGGCCGTACCTGCTGGGCGCCGGGCTCGCCCTCGGCGTGCTCTTCGCCGCCATCTTCGCCGCGCCGTTCGGCGCCGGGCCGGCCGCCGGGGCGTACGTGGCGGTCGCCTTCCTCGCCACCGCCACCGCGTTCGCCTTCTTCCAGGTGCCGTACGTGGCGATGCCGGCGGAGCTGACCGGCGACTACGCCGAACGTACCCGGCTGATGAGCTGGCGGATCGCGGTGCTGGCGCTGGCCATCCTGGTCTCCGGCGCGGTGGCCCCGCTGGTGCGCGACGCCGGCGGCGGAGGCGTCCCGGGGCACCGCTGGATGGGGCTCTTCGTCGCCGCTCTGATCGTGCTCGGGGCGGTCGGCGCGTTCCTCGGCACCCGCTCCGCGCCCGGCGGCACGGTGGGGGAGAGCGAGCCGACGCTGCGCGCCCAGCTCGCCGTCGCCGCCCGCAACCGACCGTTCCGGGCGCTGCTGGTCTGCTTCGTGGTGCAGTCCGCCGGGGTGGCGACCGTCCTGGCCGGGGTCAACTACTTCGCCGACCAGGTCCTGCGCGATCCCGAGGGCGGGCCGACCGTCCTGTTCGCCTGCTTCGTCGGGCCGGCGCTGCTGGTGATGCCGCTCTGGACCCGGGTCGGGGCGCGGGTCGGCAAGCGCGCCGCACTGGTCGCCGCGTCGCTGATCTTCGCGGCGGGCGCGCTGGCCCTGGTCGCCGCCCCGGCGCTGCCCGCGCCCGTGGCCTACCTGCTGGTCGCGCTGATCGGCGTCGGCTACGCCGGGCAGCAGGTGTTCGCCCTTGCCATGCTCCCCGACTGCATCGCGTACGACACGGCGCGCACCGGCCGGCGGCAGGCCGGCGTCTTCACCGGGCTCTGGACGGCCGGCGAGACCTTCGGGCTGGCCCTCGGGCCGGGCATCTTCGGCCTGGTGCTCCAGCTCAGCGGCTACGTCTCCTCCGACACCGGCACGGCGGCCACCCAGCCCGACACCGCCCGCCTCGGCATCCTGCTCGGCTTCACGGTCCTCCCCGCCCTCCTGGTCGCCCTGGCCACCCTCGCCCTGCGCCCCTACGACCTGACCCCGGCCCGCCTGGCCGCCGCCGCGCACC
>NZ_JBPQTK010000100.1:0-22681 GCF_051386315.1 Micromonospora sp. URMC 107 | reverse complement strand
CCCCCCCCCCCCCCCCCCACGGCCACGTCTGCTGGATCGCCGACACCGCGCGGGCCGGCACCGTCGCCGTGCACGCGGCCCCCGCCCAGCCGGCGCGGGCCGCCGACGGCACGGCCGGGCTGCTGGTGGTCTCGGTCGCCGCGGCACCCGACGTGCCGGCCGGTGACGTCCTCGCGGCGGCGCACGAGCTGGCGACGGCCGCGGCGGACACGCCGCAGGGCCACCTGCCGGCACAGCGGCGTTCCCTCTTCGACGTGCCACTGGGCGAGAGCCCGCTGTGGACGCTGCGCGAGGAGCCGACCCGCACGCACGCGCCGGACGGCCGGGAGGAGCGGGCCAGCGCCGTGCTGCCCTGCTGGTCGGCCCGCAGCCGGCACGAGCTGACCGCGCCCGGGCTGGGCTTCCCCGCCGTCGCGCGGGCGTTCGGGGAGCTGCTGGACGCGCCGGGGCTGGGGTTCGAGGCGGCCCAGGCGGCGATGGCCCGCTACGGTCGGTACGGCTTCGAGGCGGCGGCCGTCACCGGCTTCGCCGCGACGCTCAGCCTGCCGCCGGAGGGGGTGGCCCGGGTCGCGGAGCTGCGCTTCGGCCATCCGTACGCCGTGGTGGCGGTCGCCACCGACGACCGGGCCGGCGGCGGGGGGCCCGGTCCGTGGCACGGGATGCCGGTCTTCTCCGCCTGGGTCGCCGACCCGGAGGAGCTGCCGGAGACCGACGCCGCGGACCGCCACGAGGACGCCTGGCCCGGATCGGTCGCCGACCGTCACGAAGACGCCTAGCCCGGGCCGGTAGGCGACCGGCCTCAGGGGGTGTGCGGCTCGGCCATCGCGACGGCGATCTTGCGGGGGCCGGTGAACGGCTCCCGCCCGTGCGCGGCGGTCATGTTGTCCACCACCAGCACGTCGTCGCGCCGGTAGTCGAAGCGGACGCTGGCCGCCCGGTACGCGGCCCGCAGGTGGTCCACGACGTCGGCGGGGATCTCGCCGCCGTCGCCGTAGTAGGTGTTGGTTGGCAGCCCCTCGGTGCCGAACATGGCCAGCAGTCCCTCCTGGAGGTCCTTGGCCAGGGTGCTCACGTGGAAGAACGTGGCGTGGTTGAACCAGCGTGGGGTGTCCGAGCCGGGGCGGTGGTGCACGGCGTCGCGCACCGCGCGGGTACGCAGCCCGTCGGCGCCCCGCCACTCCAGCTCGATCCGGTTCGCCGCCGCGTACGCCTCGACCTCGGCACGGTCGTCGGTGCCGAACACGTGCTGCCACGGGGTGCCGAAGTCGCCGTGGAAGTTGCGCACCAGCATCCAGCGGCGGCGGACGAACTCCTCCCGCACCGCCGGATCGATCTCGGCGTACACCCGGCGGACGTCGGCCAGCGGGGTGGCGCCCTGGGTCTGCGGCGGGGTGAGGCAGTAGAAGAACAACGTCAGCGGCCAGCGGGCCTGGTACGAGTTCTCGTTGTGCAGGAAGATCTCCTCGTCCGGCGGGTAGTCGGTCGAGGTGTAGACCCGGCCCGCGATGGCGTGCCGGGGCGACGAACGCTCGGTGTAGACCAGCGGTTCCCCGGACAACGCCCGCACCACCCGGTCGAAGCCCTCGACGCCGCCCACGTCGAACCCGCGGAACAACAGCCCGCCGTGCTCCACCAGGCTCGCCCGCAGCTCCGCGCGGCGGGCGGCGATCAGCTCGGTCAGCTCGCGGCCGTCATGCTCGACGACCACCGGCAGCGTGGCGGTCCGGTCACTCATGCTCTCACTCCTGTCGTCGCCCGCCGTCGCCGCGGGCGGCCGCGACACGGCGGGATGGCGGCCGTGCCGGCGGCCGTGGCGGTCGGCTCACCCGTGGTGCCGGGCGGCGGCGTCGGTGCGGGCGGCGGTGAGGTCCGCCCGGATCACGGCGAGCAGCTCGGGCAGCCGCTCGTTGAGGAAGAAGTGCCCACCGTCGATCTCGTGCAGGGTGAAGCCGGCGGCGCTGTGCTCCCGCCAGCCGTCGCTGTGCTCTTGGCTGACGGTGTGGTCGCTGCGACCGCTGAACGCCACGATCGGCATCGGCAGCGGTTCCTCGGGGGTGTAGCGGTAGTCGTCCACCTGACCGAAGTCGGCGCGCAGCAGGGGCAGCAGCAGCTCGACCAGCTCGGGGTAGTCCCGCAGCCCGGCCGGTAGCCCGCCGCCGGCCTCCAGGCGGCGAAGCAGCTCGTCGTCGTCCAGCCGGGACAGCCCGTCGAAGTGGCTGGGCGCGTGGACGTGCGGGGCGCGGGCGCCGCCGACGTAGAGCCGCAGCGGCAGTGGACGTCCGGCGCGGCGCAGCTCGCGGACGACCTCGAAGCCGACCCGGCCGCCCATCGAGTGGCCGTAGATCGCGTACGGGCCGCGGATCCGTTCGGCGATGGCGTACGCGACGTCGGCGGCCCGGAACACCGGGTTCTCGCTGATCCGGTTCTCGCGGCCGGGCAGCTGCACCGGCAGCACCTCGACGTCGGGGCCGAGCCCGTCCTGCCAGAGCCGGAAGACGCTCGCGCCCCCGCCCGCGTAGGGCAGGCAGAACAGTTGGACCGGCGCAGGGTGCCAGCCGCCGGCGGAGAGGAACCAGGTCACCAGGTGCCTTTCGTCGAAGGGGTCGTTCCGGTGCCGCCGGCGCGGGAACGGGTGACCGGCCCGGTACGCCGGGGGCGCCGTGGGGTGCGGCGTCCTCAGGTGCACGGCGGGCCGGCCGCTATCGGGCCGCCCGTGACGGTGCACGAACGGCCTCATGAACCGCCTATAGATGCACGATGGAAGCAGCATAAGGCTCGATGTCCGGTGCCGGAGATCCGCGTGACGTCCCGCCGCGACGCGGGCGCGGGCGGTGCGGGGACGACCGGTCAGGCGTCGTCCGGCCGGGGGATCGGTTCGGTCATGCCGTCGAAGTCCCGGGGCAGCCGGGCCACCATGTCGCGGAACTCGTCGACGGTGACCGCCTCCCGCAGGGTGGCGAAGACGGCGCCGGTTCCCGCCCGGGCGGTGGCCTCGTCCTCCCCGGCCCGCTCCCCCACCCGACGCACGAAGTCCGCCGGCCCGGGCGCGGCCGCCGGACCGTCGCCGGGACCGGCCCCCGTGAGGTAGCCGTCCAGCTCGTCGGGGAGACGACCGGCCGGGCCGCCGCTCATCCGTTCCACCATGGTCTGCAGCACGGCGCGGGCGATCGTGGCGGCCCGGGCGGTGGGCAGTCCGGCGCGGCGGGACACCGCATTGACGAATAGGGGAAACCGCACGGCAGGCTCCTGTCGTCACCGGACCCGCGCTTACCCGTGTCCGCTGCCGGCAAACGGCCTTCCGGAGCGGACGTCCGTCGCCGTACTGGGAGGCGGGTGGGGCCGCGCGCACGCGGGAGCGCCCCACGGCACGCACCCCCGCCCCGGTGTTCAGGGCGGCGAGGAGTACCAGCGGCCTCACCTTACCTAGAACCGGCACTTGAAGGCTGACGTGTCGTGCGGTTGGCACCTCCTGCCACCGGGCCGCGTGCGCGTCTCTGCGACGGCTTGGGAGCCCTTCGCGCTGGCATCGCGTTGCGCCGGGCTGGTACGCTAACGGACGCCCCTGAGCGGGCCTAAATGAAACTTTGTAATCACGAAGGCTTCGGTCTTCAACCTCTGCCCTCTTGCCGATTGACGAGGGTGGAGAACCAGTTGAGTACAAGCGATGGAAAGGGTAAATCCGCTCCACCCTGAGCTCTTGCTCAATCGGCGCAGGAACTCAGCTTCATCAGTACGAACGTCGTGCTGGTCGAGCTGAGCCTTGCGCGCCTCGCTCGACCAGAGTGAGGAGGGCAAGCAGTGTCCATCGAGCCGATCGTTGCAGCCGGGCCTTGGGCTATCGCGGCAGTCGTCGGTCTTCCCGTCGCAGGCAAGGTATTGGTCGCCAACATTGCCCTTCGAGGGGCAGAGTCCAAGGACCGGGCAGCGATCATCAAGGCAACGTCTGACCTGTTCCGGTGGTGGCGTCGGTGATCAGGCGCGGGTAACTGTCCTCGGTGCTCGGCGGGGCTGCGGAGCTTTGTCAGTCTCCGCAGCCCCGCCCTCTGCACGAAGATCGACCGACGGGCCACCGCGTCACCTCGGGCATCGAGGTGGTATCCGTCGAGCCAGTTCCACGAGCCGCAATGGCTGGGCGCCCCCTCGGGCCAGCGTCCGCAATGGAAGTACACGGCGCAGTGCCGGGCCACGAGTTTCAGTGGCCTTGTGCTCCGGCGGTAGGGCTGCTCAAGTCGCCCATACACAGTTGGCGATGTAACACCCTTGCTAGACCTGGGACGCACTCGCCCCCTGCACCGAGCCCCGATCGCCGCAACGCGGACTAAGTCAGACCAGTGTCGACGCTCTGGCCGGGCTGGATTAACGCACCCTCGCCCAACCGGGGAGGAGGGGTAAGAAGTGGCGCTCTCGATTCTTGAACCGTTCGTAGGCGCTGGCCCGTGGGTTGCGGCTGTCACGGTCGCCGTGCCGGTCGCAGGAAAGATCATCATCACCGCCATGGCCCTGAGGGGTACGGATCCCAAGGCCGCGTCGCGATCATCAAAGCTATTGCCGAACTGTTCCGTTGGTGGCGTCGGTTGACCCCTCAAGGTTGGGCTTCTAGGCCTGTGCCCGCCATGAATAAAACGGGTCCCGGTCGGGGTGCTAGGTGGTCGTACTCGGGCCAGTAGCCCTCATCGGTCCACCCGCCTAGCTGCGGTTGGCCTTCTCTGCACGAACGCTGGGCGAGGTCTTCCGGCGGTATCGCTTGCGGGCTGCGTTAGTGGGCGAGTGGTCGGGCAGCTCAGCCGGCCGGGTCGTCGGCGAGGACGTCGAGCAGCAGCGCGGCGGTCCAGCCGAAGGCCGGCGAGCCGAGCCCGGCGCCGGTGTCGGGGTGGAAGTACTCGTGGCAGCCGGAGCGGGCCACCAGCTCGATCATCGAGTCGCGCAGGCCGGCCGCCAGGTCGGGGCGGCCGTGGCGCAGCAGCCCTCGGCGCACCAGCCAGTTGACGTTCATCCAGCTCGGCCCGCGCCAGTAGCGCAGCGGCTCGAAGTCCGGCGCGGTGCGGTCGTGGCTGGGCAGCGGCCGGTCCATCCGGGCGGCCAGCCCGAAGCGCGGCGAGCACGCCTCGGCGACCAGCGCCGACACCTGCCGGGCGGGCAGGTCGGGCAGGACCAGCGGGGCCAGGCCGAGCACCGTGCGGGCCGGCACGAGGCGGTCGGCGCGCAGGTCCCGGGGGTGGAAGGTGCCGGTCGTCGGGTCGTACAGCCGGCGCACCAGGGCCTCGGTGATCCGCGCGGCGCGTTCGCGGTGCGGGCCGGGGTCGGCGCCGACCAGCGGCGCGATCCGGGCGAGGGCGTGCTCCGCGACGCCCATCGCGGCGTTGACCAGGGGGCACTCCACCAGGAACGGGTGCCGGGCGGCGAGGTCGTCGTCGCGGTAGCGGCGCTCGCGGTAGGCCGCCACGATCGCGACGTAGCGCGCGTAGTCGAGGTCCGTGGGGCGGTGCGCGGCGTCGGCGTGCGCGGTGTCGTGCCGGCGGTACGCGCGCATGACGGCCGCGTCGGCGGGCACCGCCGCCATCGGGGCGTCCCAGGCGGGGCTGTTGTCCAGCCCGGACTCCCACGGGTGGACGATGCAGGCCAGCCCGCCCCCGCCGACGTCCCGGCGGGTGGCGAGGTAGCGCTGCTGGGCCACCAGCCGGGGATAGAGCCGGCGCAGCGCGGCCCGCCCCGCCTCGGCGGGGAACCGCCGGTACGCCAGCCAGGCGGCGGGCGCGTGCACGGGCGGCTGGATCAGCCCCGACGTGGCGGCGGCCGGGGCGCCCTCGGCGAGCGCCGAGTTCCAGAACTCCGGCCCGGGGAAGTACGAGCCGACGCGCAGCGCCGGGTTGAACACGATGTGCGGCACCCGGCCGTCGACCCACTGGGCCCGGAACAGGCTGGTCAGCTCGCGCCAGGCGCGGTCGGGGCGGACGTGGGACCAGCCGATCGCGATGAACGCCGAGTCCCAGCTCCACTGGTGCGGATAGAGGGTGCGCGAGGGCACCGTGTGGTCGTGCTCCCAGTTGGCCTCGAGGGTGGCGACGGCGAGGCGGCGCAGGGCCCCGGCGTCGCGGGCCCCGGCGTCGGCGGTGCCGGTGTGCGGGCCGCCGGCGGTCCCGGTGCTCATGCCGCCGCCTGCCGGGGCTGGGCGTGGCGCAGCACGGCGGCGGCCTGGTGCAGGGCGCGGACGGGGTCGCCGCGCAGCCGGCACTCCAGCGCCAGCCAGCCCCGGTAGTCGATCTCCAGCAGGGTGCGGACCAGCGCCGGCCAGTCGAGGTGCCCGGCGCCGGGCTGATAGCGGTTGGAGTCGCTGACCTGCACGTGCCCGAGGTACGGCGCGGCGGCGCGCAGCGCCCGGTGCACGTCGTCCTCCTCGATGTTCATGTGGAAGGTGTCGGCCACCACCCGCACCGAGGGCAGCCCGACGGCCGCGCAGAGGGCGACGGCGTCGTCGAGCCGGTTGACCATGTGGTCCTCGTACCGGTTCAGCGGTTCCAGGAAGAGGGCGACCCCCTCGGCGCGGGCGTGCTCGCCCAGCTCGCCGAGGGCGTCGACGAGCACCTGCCGGTCGCCGGCGGACGAGCGGGGCGGCTCGAACGGCGGCAGCCGCCGGGAGAACATCCCCCAGGCCGCCGGGGTCATCGCCCCGACGCCGCCCAGCTCGGCGATCACCGAGAGCTGGGAGCGCAGGTTGCGTACCGCGTCGCGGGACCGTCCGGGATCGAAGTCGCCGATGAAGTGGTCCATCTCGACGCAGACGGTGGGCATGACCACCCCGGCGGCGCGGGCGCGGCGCAGCTCGGGCAGCCGGCGGGCGAGGCCGAGGTCGCCGGAGCCGCGCAGCTCGATAGCGTCGTAGCCGAGCGCGGTGGCGAGCGCGTACTTCTCGATCAGGTCGGTGCCCGGCAGGAGCTGCTCCTGACAGGCCAGGGGAATCGTCATCAGAACCTCAGCACCACTTGGAGGACGTCTGCGTCACCGCGGTCGAGCAGCGCCAGCGCGTCGGCCACCGCGCTCGCGTCGACGACGTGGCTCACCAGCGGCAGCGGGTCGACGCTGCCCTCGGCCACCAGGTCCATGAAGGTGTGTGCGACACGGGCACCGGTCCACCGGCCGGCCATGCCGGGCGCCGGGGTGGGCCCGGAGACCTGGGCCGCCACCAGCTGGATCCGGTTGTGGTGGAACTCCTCACCCAGGCCGAGCCCGTCGGCCTGTCCCTGGTAGAAGCCGGCGGCCACGACGCGGCCGGCGTGGGCGGTGGAGCGGATCGCCTCGTGCAGCGCCGGGTAGGCCCCGGACAGTTCCAGGCAGACGTCCGCGCCCCGGCCGCCGGTGGCCCGGCGCAGCACGGCCGCGGGCGACTCGGCGCCCGCGTCGACGACGATCCGGGCGCCGAGCCGGCCGGCGTGCGCCAGCCGGGCGGGCACCCGGTCGACGGCGACCACCCGCGCGCCGGAGAGGGCGGCGAGCCGGGTGGCGAGCAGCCCGATGACGCCCTGCCCGAAGACCGCGACCCAGTCGCCCAGGTGCAGGTCGCCGGCGAGCACCGCGGTGAGTGCGATCGCCCCGGGCCGGGCGAAGACCGCCGCGAGGGGATCCAGCCCGGCGGGCAGCGGATGCACCGCGTCGGCGGGCACGACGGCCTCGGCGCGGTGCCCCCAGATGCCCCAGACGACCTGCCCGGCCCGCCGGTCGGCCACGTCGGGCGCGACCTCGACGATCTCGCCGACCTCCTCGTAACCGAAGCCCACCAGCGGGTACGGCACGGCGCTCTGCCGGGGCACGAACATCCGGCTGACGTCGTCCCAGTCCTTGCTCAGCCGGGGATTGCTGCCCCGGTAGAGGGTGAGCTCCGTGCCGGCCGAGATGCCGGAGTAGCAGGTGCGGATCCGGACCTGGCCGGGGCCGAGCGGATCCGGGGGGCAGGGCTCGAGGCTGATCCGTCGGGGCCCGGCGAGTGAGACAACCCAGTTGACCATGAGTCACATCCCGGTAGCACTGGGCTCCAGTGTAGGCAAAAAATCGGCATATGTCTTGTAATTGATCAATCCAACGCGTTGAATCCCTTCTATACCCTTCGAGAGGAGTGCCATCGATGTCAGCACCTCCGATGCGGATACTCGCCGCGACCCTGATCATGGCAGTCACCGGGGCCAGCCTGCTGGCCTGCGGCGACGAGGAATCCGACAGCAACAGCAAGAAGATCACCGTGTGGAGCCTGGAGGACGTGGCCGACCGGGTCACCGCCACCAAGGCGATCATCGCGGACTTCACCGCCAGCACCGGCATCGCCGTCGACCTGGTCACCGTCAACGAGGACCAGTTCCCCGCCCTGATCGCCTCCAGCGCCGCCGCCGGCGAACTGCCCGACGTGGTCGGCTCGGTGTCGCTCGCCGGCGTCCGCACCCTCGCCGGCAACGAGCTGCTGCACCCCTCGGCGAACGCGGAGGTCGTCGAGAAGCTCGGCCGGCAGACCTTCTCGCCGCGGGCCCTGGAGCTGACCGCGGACGACGGCCGGCAGCTCGCCGTGCCCAGCGACGGCTGGGGTCAGCTGCTCGTCTACCGCAAGGACCTCTTCGCCGCCGCCGGGCTGCCCGCCCCCGACACGTACGAGAGGATCGCCGCCGCCGCGACGAAGCTCAACACCGGCGGCGTGGCGGGCATCACGGCCGCCACCGCCCCCGGCGACGTGTTCACCCAACAGACCTTCGAGCACTTGGCGCTGGCCAACAACTGCCAGCTCACCGACGACTCCGGGGCCGTGAAGCTGGACTCCCCCGAGTGCGTCGAGGCGTTCCGGTTCTACGGCGAGCTGATGCGCACCAGCTCGGTCAGGGGCGCGCAGGACGTCGACACCACCCGGGCGACCTACTTCGCCGGCAAGGCGGCCATGCTGGTCTGGTCGCCGTTCATCCTCGACGAGCTGGCCGGCCTGCGCAACGACGCCAAGCCGACCTGCCCGCAGTGCCAGGCCGACCCGACGTTCCTCGCGAAGAACAGCGGCTTCGTCACCGCGATCAAGGGCCCGAACGGCGCCGAACCCGCCCAGTACGGCGAGATCAGTTCCTGGGCCGTGCTCGACGGCGCCGCCGCCGACCCGGCGCGGTCCTTCGTGGAGCACATGCTCGGCGACGGCTACCCGCGCTGGTTCGGCATGTCCCCCGAGGGGCGCTTCCCCGTCCGCAAGGGCACCGCGCAGGAGCCGGAGAAGTTCCTCACCGCCTGGAACGCCAGCCAGGCGGGGGTCGACGCCAAGAAGCCGCTCGCCGAGGTCTACGGCGACGAGGTGCTCGCGGGCCTGCGCGGCAGCCCCGACACCTTCCAGCGCTGGGGCCTCACGCAGGGCCAGGGCAAGCTCGTCGGCGCGATCCTCGGTGAGCTGCCGGTGCCCAAGGCTTTGAACGACGTGGTCGCCGGCAGGACCGACGCCGCCGCGGCCGCCGGACGGGCGAAGAAGGACGTGGAGGCGATCAAGGCGGGCGTCAATTGACCACCGCCCCACCGGACACCGGCCGCTCCCCCGCCCGGGAGCGGCCGGCCCCGGCCCGCCGCCGCAGACCACTGACCCTGCGCCGCCGCGAGTCCCGCGCCGGGCTCGCGCTGGTCGCCCCGACCCTGCTCGTCGTGGTCGCCGTGATCGGCATACCCATCGTCTGGACCGTCGTGCTGGCCTTCCAGCGGGTACGCCTGGCCACCCTGCGGCGCACCGGGCTGTTCGGCGAGTTCACGATGGACAACGTCGAGCGGGTGCTGAACACCCCTGGCTTCGCCGACACCCTGTGGACCACGCTGGTCTACAGCGTGGCCAGCACCGCCGGCTCGATCGTGCTCGGCCTGGTGGCGGCGCTGGTCGTACGCCGGCCGTTCTGGGGCCGCACCCTGGTGCGCGCGTCGATGCTGCTGCCGTACGTGGCGCCGGTGGTCGCGGTCACCTTCGTCTGGCAGGTGATGCTCGACCCGCAGCTCGGCATCGTCAACGACTGGGGCCGGCGGTTCCTGGGCTGGGACACCCCGGTGCCGTTCCTGTCCCAGGAGTCGACCGCCCTGGCCACGGTCGTCGCCTTCGAGGCGTGGCGCTACTTCCCCTTCGCCTTCCTGTTCCTGCTCGCCCGGCTCCAGGCGGTGCCCGGTGAGCTGGAGGAGGCGGCCCGGGTCGACGGGGCCACGCCCAGCCAGCGGTTCCGGCACATCCTGCTGCCGCAACTGCTGCCGGTGATCGGCCTGCTGGGGGTGCTGCGGTTCATCATGACGTTCAACAAGTTCGACGACGTCTACCTGCTCACCGGCGGGGCCGCCGGCACCGAGGTGGTCAGCGTCCGGGTCTACGAGTTCCTGACCGCGCGTACGGACATCGGCGCGGCGGCGGCGCAGGCGGTCGTGCTCGCCGTGGTGCTCATCGTGTTCGTGGTGGTGTACCTGCGCTTCTTCGGCGGACGGAGGGACGGCTGATGGACCGGGACCGGATCGAGACGGTGGGCCTGCGCTGGCTGCGCCGGCTGGTGATCGCCGCGTTCCTGCTGGTCACCGTCTTTCCCTTCTACTACATGCTGGTGCTCTCGGTGCGCCCCATCGAGCGGCTGCTGCTCGACCCCGGCTCACTGGTGGTGGGCCTCGGCGAGCTGACCTTCGACACGTACGCCGAGGTGGTCAGGGCCGTCGACGACGGCGGCCAGGGCTTCCTCACCTTCATGCGCAACAGCGGCCTGGTCGCCGTCGCGGCGACGCTGCTGACGCTGGCCGTGGCGATCCCCGGCGCGTACGCGGTCGCCCGGCTGCGGTTCTTCGGCCGCCGGCAGGTCGACTTCCTCTTCCTGGCGGTCTACCTGTTCCCGTCGATCGTCATCGCCATCCCGCTCTTCGTGGTCTTCACCCGGGCCGGGCTGCGCGGCTCGCTGCTCGGCCTGGTGCTGGTCTACATCTCGCAGACCCTGCCGGTCTCGGTCTACATGCTGCGCAACTACTTCGAGACCATCCCGGTCAGCCTGGAGGAGTCGGCCGCGATCGACGGGGCCGGGCGGCTCGGCATCATCCGGCGGGTCAGTCTTCCGCTGGCGGCGCCGTCCATCATGGCTGTCGCCCTGTACGACTTCATGATCGCATGGAACGAGTTCCTCTTCGCCCTGCTGTTCCTGGTCGACAAGCCGCACCGGTGGACGGTGTCGCTGGGGCTGGCGCAGCTCTCGGACGGGGTCGAGGTGCCGAAGACGGTGCTGATGGCCGGCTCCGTGATCCTCACCCTGCCCATCGTGATCCTCTTCTTCGCCAGCGAGCGCCTGCTCACCGAGGGGCTCACCAGCGGCGCGGAGAAGGGCTGAGGCGGCGGGCGGGGTTGCCGCGCCGGACGCGGACGGCCCCGCCGCCGCGCGGGCACCGGGGACCCGGCTACGGTGGCGGCATGGGAAACCCGACCCGCTGGGAGACCGAGACCGGTCCGGAGCACTCGCAGTGGTACATCGACCGGTTCCGCCGGATGGCCGCCGAGGGGGCCGACCTGGCCGGCGAGGCCCGGCTGCTGGACGCGATGGTCGCGCCCGGGTCCCGGATCCTCGACGCCGGCTGCGGCACCGGCCGGGTGGGCGCGGCGCTGGCCGCCCGGGGCCACACCGTGGTCGGGGTGGACGCCGACCCGGCGCTGGTCGAGGCCGCCAGCACCGACCACCCCGGCCCGCGCTGGCTGGTCGCCGACCTGGCCGAGCTGGACCTGGCGGCGGCCGGCGAGCCGGAGCCCTTCGACGCGGCGGTCCTGGCCGGCAACGTGCTGGCCTTCGTCGCGCCCGGCACCGAGCGGGAGGTGCTGCGCCGCGTGGCGGCCCACCTGCGCCCCGACGGCGTGCTGGCGGTCGGGTTCGGCACCGACCGGGGCTACCCGCTGACCGGGTTCGACGCCGACGCGGTGGCCGCCGGCCTGCGGCTGGAGCACCGCTTCGCCACGTGGGACCTGCGCCCGTGGCGCGACGAGGCCGACTTCGCCGTCACCGTGCTGCGCCGCCCCGCCGACTGAACCCCGCGCCGGCCCGGGCGGGCCGGCTCAGGCGAGGGCGGCGACGGTCCCGGGCGGGCCGGCTCAGGTGGGGGCGGCGACGACCCGCGCGGCGGCCGGGTCGAGCGTGGCGCCGGCGGGCACCAGGGCGACCAGGCTGGCCGGCAGTCGCACCGGTCGCACGTCGCGGTAGCCGAGCGTGCCGAGCACCTCGCCGCCGGCGAGGACGTGGCGCCGGCCCAGGTCGGTGACCACGGAGACCGCGCCGCCGGTCGCGCCGGGCGCCGCGACCGCCTCGACCACCGCGCCGCGGCCCGGCTCCACCACGACGTGGTCGGCGCGCACCCCGCCCCCGGCCGCCGGGGCGGTGCGGGGCGCGGCGGCGAGGTCGGGCAGCCGGACGCCGAGCCGGACCTCCGTGACGCCGCCGTCGTCGCCCACCCGGGCGCAGAGCCCCGCCCCGTCGGGGGTGGCCAGCCGAGGCGGCGCGGTCGGCGGGGCGGTGGGGCCCGTCGGGGCCAGGTCGGGCAGCTTGGGCAGCGCCGCGAACCGCCCGAGCGTCATCGGCTCCGGTTCGCCCTGGCCCGTGCGGGCGAGCAGCAGGCCGGCCTGCAACTCGGTGATGCCGGCCAGGCCGTCCCGCAGCGCGACGGCGTACTGCCGGCCGCCGCCGGAGTTGCGCACGAGGTAGACGTCGCCGATCCGCGCCCCGGACACCCGCGCGGAGCGCTCCCCCTGGGCCGGCAGCGCCAGCGGGGCGAGGTCGGCGCCGACGGGCAGGCTGTTGAGCAGGGCCGGGGCCGCCGGGACCGCCCTGGCCCGGGTGGCCGCCAGGGCGGCCAGCACCCGATTGGGGTCGCGCAGCAGGTAGCGGCGCTGGTGCCAGACCAGGTGCAGCCCGCCGTCGGGGTGGCGCAGCAACAGCGCGTCCTCGCCCAGGGCCCGGCCCCCGCCCGTGGTCACGCCGATCAGCAGCGCCGAGCGGGGCACCGACCGGTCGGCCTCGGCGGCGACGGAGCAGACCGTCCACGGCGCGGTGGAGAGGCGGCCCCTGGCGGGCAGCGAGTCGGGGGCGTCGGCGATGCCCAGCGGCAGCCCGCGCGGCACCCCGTCGATGGCGCGACGGGAGACGAGCACCGTCTTCGGCCGTTCCGCGCCGATGATCAGCAGGGCCGACGCGTAGTTGAGCACCGGGTGCAGCTTCTCCTCCCGGTAGACGAACCGGGCGCCGGACTCCTTCTCCACGATCACCGCGCCCGGGTCGCGCCACGTGCTGCCGCCGCCGGTGAAGAGGCCGTAGAGGGCGAATCCGCCCAGGCCGATGGCCGCGACCAGCACGCTGGCCAGGGCGGCGCCGGCGAGGCGCCGGAACGGCGACTGCGCCGGGTCGGTCTCCCGCATCACCAGGGCGGCGACCGCCCGCTGGACGGTGAACTGGTACGAGTGCAGCTGGTCCTGCCGCGACGGCATCGCATCCCTTCCGGTGGGCGGTCGGGGCACAGGATAAGCGTTGCGTCGATGCCCCGAGGACCCTGCGTCGCGGCGACCGCCCGCGGCGCCGGGATTCCCGGCGGGACTTCCGCGACGGTGCGGCCAGGATCGCCACGCGGACGCCTCCCGCCCCGGCAGATAGCATGGGCGCGTACGGGGTACCCCCCGGGGTATGCCGACGAGGACGAGGAGGGCACGGTGAAGCTTCGACCGGAGATGACCAGCGAGGCGCTGACCCGCCTGAAGCGGGCCCGGGGCCAGCTCAACGCGGTCATCGAGATGATGGAGACCGGCCAGGACTGCCGCGAGGCGCTGACCCAGCTCGCGGCGGTGTCGAAGGCGATCGACCGGGCCGGCTTCAAGATCATTGCCTCCGGCATGCGGCACTGCACCGCCGCCCGCGAGCGGGGGGAATCCCCGGAGATGACCGAGGAGGAGCTGGAGAAGCTCTTCCTCGCCCTCGCCTGATCGCCACCCGACGAAACGCACCACACACGTTGCGTGACAGCGGCGGGTACGGGTAGACAGATGGCACACGTCGACACCCCCGACGTGTGCCCGCCGCATACCCCCCGGGGTATCTGATCCCACAAGGAGCACGGCAATGGCAGTTGAGGTGTCCGTCATCGCGACGTCCTCGCTCGGCGACCGCAGTTACCTGGCCTCCGACGGCGGGGTGGCGGTCGTGGTCGACCCCCAGCGCGACATCGACCGGATCCTGTACCTCGCGGGCGAGAAGGGCGTACGCGTCACGCACGTGGTGGAGACCCACATCCACAACGACTACGTCTCCGGCGGCCTGGAATTGGCCCGGCTGACCGGCGCCCGCTACCTGGTCGGCGCCGACGACGAGGTCGGGTTCGACCGCGCGCCCGTCGCCGACGGCGAGACGGTGCCCGTCTCCGACGCGCTGCGGCTGCGGGTGCTCGCCACGCCGGGGCACACCTTCCACCACCTGTCGTACGTGCTCGACGAGGCCGACGACGCCGGCTGGCGCCCGGTCGGCGTGTTCACCGGCGGCTCGCTGCTCTTCGGCACCACCGGCCGCACCGACCTGCTCGGCGAGCGGCACGCCCACGAGCTCGCCCACCACCAGCACGCCTCGGCCAGGCGCCTGGCCGACCTGCTGCCCGACGGCGCCGAGGTGTGGCCCACCCACGGCTTCGGCAGCTTCTGCTCGGCGGGCCAGTCCGACGCGCCCGAGTCGACCATCGGCCGGGAGAAGCGGGCGAACCCCGTGCTGCGGCTGGCCGCCGACGAGTTCGTCACCGAGACCCTCGCCGGGCTGGACGCCTACCCGGCGTACTACGCCCACATGGGGGTGGCGAACCTCGCCGGTCCGGCGCCGGTGGACCTCACCCCGGTCGCCCGCGCCGACGCCGCCGGGCTGCGGGAGCGGATCGCCGACGGCCAGTGGGTCGTCGACCTGCGCCACCGCAAGGCGTACGCCACGTCGCACCTGGCGGGCACGGTCGCCCTCGGGCTCGACGGCCCGATGTCGACCTGGCTCGGCTGGCTCATCGACTGGGGCGCACCGCTCACCCTGCTGGCGGAGACCGAGGAACAGGTCGCCGACGCCCAGCGCGAACTGGTCCGCATCGGCATCGACCGCCCGGCCGCCCGGGCCACCGGCGACCCCGGGCAGTGGGCCGCCGAGCCGGGACAGCTCCGCGAGCTGCGGATGGCCGACTTCCCCGCGCTGGCCGCCGCCCGGGCCGGCGACACCCCGGCGGGGCTGCCCGCCCCGGACGTCGTGCTCGACGTCCGGATGACCAACGAGTGGACCGATCGCCACGTCGAGGGCGCCGTGCACATCCCCCTGCCCGACCTGCCCGGACGCCTCGCCGAGGTGCCCGCCGGTGCCGTCTGGGTGCACTGCGGCTCCGGGTACCGGGCCACCGCCGCCGCGTCGCTGCTGGCCAACGCGGGCCGTGAGGTCGTCGTCATCGACGACAGGTTCGGCCGGGCCGAGGCCGCCGGCGTCGCCATGAGCTGCGGCGACGCCTGACCGACCCCGCTCCACCGGCCGTCCGCCCCCGTACGCGCCGGACCGCCACCGATCGTCCGCCCGGCGACGCGCGCTCGCAGCCGCCCCGGTGCTCCGGTCGACGGCGGTCCGGCCGATCCTGCCCGCCCCCGGGCGGTTCCTCCCTGAACGAGGAGAGATGGACACTTCACCGAACGCCCGCCCCGCCACCCTCGACGCCGCCACGCTGCACGAGATGGTCGACTCCGGCCGCGCTCCCCGTTTGCTGGACGTGCGCGCCCCCGTGGCGACCGTCGTCGGTCGGCCGGGGGACCAGGCGACGACCAGGCCGTTGCCGTGACCGGCGGCCTCGCGCTGACCGTCGCGCTGGCCGTCCTCATCGGGGTGAGCCTCGGCCTGCTCGGCGGTGGTGGGTCCATCCTCGCCGTGCCACTGCTGGTCTACGTCGCCGACCTGCCGGCCCGGGAGGCGATCGCCACCTCGCTGCTCGTCGTCGGGGTGACCAGCGCCGTCGGCGCGCTGCCGCACGCCCGGGCGGGCCGGGTCCGGTGGCGCACCGGCCTGCTCTTCGGGGTCGCGGGCATGGCCGGCGCGTACGCCGGTGGTCGTCTCGCCGCGTTCGTCCCGGCCGCGGTCCTGCTCGCCGGCTTCGCCCTCATGATGCTCGCCACCGCGACGGCCATGCTGCGCGGCCGGCGCGACGACGCGCGCCGCAACCGGCACCAGCTGCCGACGGCGCGGGTGCTCCTCGACGGCGTCGTGGTCGGCCTGGTCACCGGGCTCGTGGGCGCCGGCGGCGGGTTCCTGGTGGTGCCCGCGCTCGCGCTGCTCGGCGGCCTGCCGATGCCGGTCGCGGTCGGCACCTCGCTGGTGGTCATCGCGATGAAGTCGTTCGCGGGGCTGGCCGGCTACCTGTCCACCGTCGACATCGACCCGGGCCTGGCCACCGCCGTGACCGCCGCCGCCGTGGTCGGCAGCCTGGCCGGCGGCCGGCTGGCCGGGCGCGTCCGGGAGGACGTGCTGCGCCGCGCGTTCGGCTGGTTCGTGGCGGCGATGGGCGTGTCCGTCCTGGCCGGGCAACTGCCCGCGCACCTGCGGACCGACCCCCTGCTGTGGGCGCTCGGCGCGGCGACGGTGGTCGCGGTGGCGGTCGCGGTCGCCGGGGTACGGCGCCGCCGCCGACGTCCCGACGGGCCGGGCCCGACGACCGCCCGGCCGTGAACACTCCTGCCCGCGCCAAAGGAGGGTCGGTGCGCCGACGGACCGGGCCCGGCCGTTCAGGGGCGCAGGATCAGCCGGATCGGGTTGCCCTGCTTGGTGTGCACCCGCCGCACCGCCTCCTCCGCGTCGGCCAGCGGGAGCACGTCGCTGATCGACGCCGACAGGTCGAGCCGGCCCTGCCGGGCCAGGGACACCAACTGCTCGACGTGCTCGGCCTCCGAGCCGTAGTGGCCGAGCACCGCCTGCTGGAAGTAGTTGAACGGGCTGTCCGACGCGATCGTCACCGGCTGGTTGGCGATGCCCGCGAGCACCAGCCGGCCCCGGCGGCCGAGCACGGTCAACGCCTGCTCGCGGACGGCGGTCACCCCGGCGAAGTCGAACGCCACGTCCAGCCCCCGCCCGCCCGTCAACTCCAGCACGGCGTCGCGGAACGCGGTGTCGGCCGGGTCGAGCACCGCGTCGGCCCCCAGGGCCGCCGCCCGGTCCCGCGCCGCCGCCAGCGGCTCCACCGCGACCACCGGGGCCGCACCGACCAGGCGCAGCAGTTGGACGGCGTGCGCGCCCAGGCCGCCCACGCCCCACACCCCGACCGCCTCGCCGGGGCGGGTCCGCGCGGTGTCCGTCACCGCCGCCCAGGGGGTGGAGACCGCGTCGGGAATGATGCAGGCCTGCTCGAAGGGCAGGTCGTCCGGGATCGGCACCACCGTGTCCGCACTGGCCACGGCGTACTCGGCCCAACCGCCGTCGTAGTCCACGCCCCGGGTCAGCACGGTGCCGCGCCGGTCCCGCTCCCCCGCCTGGAGCAGCACCCGCTGGCCGGGCTGCCAGTCCTCGACGTCGTCGCCGGAGGCGTCGACCACCCCGGCGATCTCGTGCCCCAGCGTCACCACGTCGCCGGGCAGGTACAGCGGCGTGAGGGTGCCGTCGATCAGGTGCACGTCGGAGAGGCAGACCCCCGCCGCCTCGACCCGGATCCGCACCTGCCCGGCCTGCGGATCGGGCACCGGCACCGACTCCATCCGCAGCGCCCGCTCCGCCAGGTGCAGCCGTCCGGCCAGCATGTCCGCCACTGCGCGCCCCCTGCCCGGCCGCCCGGTCGGCGGCCCTCGACGGGCACGCATACCCGGCCGGGCGGGAGGAATGCGCGTGCCGGCCGCCGGGGCCCGGGCCACCGGCGGGTAGCATCCGGGCCCGTGGGCGTGCGATTCGAGGAACTGGCCTGGCGGGAGACCCCGATCGGCCTCATCAGCCTGCGCCGGCGCCGCGACCCGTCGCTCGACGTCGAGGTGTACGAGGTCAAGCTCGACGACGAGTTCCTGATGTCCAGCCTCTTCCCCGTCGCGGAGATCGAGCTGGCCCGGCTGGGTCTGGCTCCGCTGGCCGGGCAGGGGCTCGACGTGGTCGTCGGCGGCCTCGGCCTCGGCTACACCGCCCGCACCGCGCTCGAAGACGACCGGGTCGGCTCGCTGCTGGTGGTGGAGGCGATCGAGGACGTCATCGACTGGCACCGGCGGGAACTGCTGCCCTTCGCCGCCGGGCTCGCCGCCGACCCGCGTACCCGGTTCGTGCGGGCCGACTTCTTCGCCGCGGTCGCCGACGGCACCGGCTTCGACCCGGGGGAGCCGGGGCGGCGGTTCCACGCCGTGCTGCTCGACGTGGACCACTCGCCGCGCAACGTGCTGCACCCCCGCCACGCCGCCTTCTACACCCCCGACGGCCTGCGCCGGCTCGCCGCTCACCTGCACCCGGACGGGGTGTTCGCCCTCTGGTCGGACGACCCGCCCGATGCCGACTTCGAGGCGGCCCTCACCGCGGTGTTCCGTACCGCCCGGGCGCACGTCGTCGCGTTCGCCAACCCGCTGACCGGCGGGCAGTCGGCCAACACCGTCTACGTCGCCCAGCGCTGACGAGGCCGCCCGCACGCCGCGAGCAGAGGCTTCGGCGGCATGGTGCGGGGCGGACCGGGAAGGCGTGCCCGGGCCGCGCGACGCGGCCGGGGTCACGGGAGGTGGACATGCGCACCATGCTCTGGGTCGTCGCCGTCATCGCTGGCGCGCTCGTCCTGCTCGGGCTGCTGCTGGAGGCGGTCCGCTGGCTGGTGATCATCGGCGCGGTGGCGCTGGCCGTGGTCGTCGTCCTGGCCGTGCTCAAGGGGCGACAGGCGATGCGCCGTTCCGCCGGGCACCGCTGACGTCGAAGGCCCCGGACCAGTGGCGCCCTCCGGACGGCCGCGACCGGTCGGCACGATCCCGCTACCACCGGAGTCCACGACCGGTGCCGGCCGCCCGGGGACCTCGACCGGTAACCTACGCGACCGTAGGTTACCGTGAGGTAGGAAGACGGCACGGACGGTGGAGGAGAGACATGGACCTGAGCGCGGAGCGGCCCTGGCTGCGCAGCTACGCCCCGGGCGTGCCGGCGACCGTCGCGCCGTCCGACGAGTCGCTGGTCGACCTGCTGCGCGACGCCGCCCGCCGGTTCGGCCCCCGGGTCGCCCTGGACTTCTTCGGCGCCAGCACCACGTACGCCGACCTGGACGACCAGGTGGGCCGGGCGGCCGAGGCGCTACGCCGGCTCGGCGTCGGCCGGGCCGACCGGGTGGCGCTGGTGCTGCCGAACTGCCCGCAGCACGTGGTCGCCTTCTACGCCGTGCTGCGGCTCGGCGCGGTGGTGGTGGAGCACAACCCGCTCTACACCGCGCAGGAGCTCACCCGGCAGCTCGCCGACCACGGCGCCCGGGTCGCGGTCGTCTGGGACAAGGTGGCCCCCCTCGTACGCGACACCGCCGGCGCGACGGCCGTCGAGACGGTCGTCGCGGTGGACCTCACCCGGGCGCTGCCCCGGAGAAAGCGCTGGGCGCTGCGGCTGCCGCTGGGCCGGGCGCGGGCCACCCGCGCGGCGATGACCGGCCCCGCGCCCGGGGCGCTCTCCTGGGAACGGCTGGTGGCCTCGGCCAGCCCTCTCGACGCCGCGCACCCCGCCCCCGGCCCGGACGACACGGCGCTGTTGCAGTACACGGGCGGCACCACCGGCACGCCGAAGGGCGCGATCCTGAGCCACCGCAACCTGCGGACCAACGCGGCGCAGGGCCGCGCCTGGGTGCCGGGCCTGCGCGACGGCGAGGAGACCGTGTACGCGGTGCTGCCGCTGTTCCACGCGTACGGGCTGACGCTCTGCCTCACCTTCGCGGTGGGCATCGGCGCCACGCTGGTGCTGTTCCCCCGCTTCGACCTGGACCAGACGCTGGAGGCGGTGCGCCGCCGCCCGCCGACCTTCCTGCCCGCCGTCCCGCCGATCTACGAGAAGCTCGCCACGGCCGCCCGGGAACGCGGGGTCGACCTCTCCTCGACCCGGTACGCCATCTCGGGCGCCATGGCGCTGCCCCCGGCGACGGTGGAGCTGTGGGAGTCGGTCACCGGCGGGCTGCTCGTCGAGGGCTACGGCATGACCGAGACCTCGCCCGTCGCGCTCGGCAACCCGGTCTCCCCCGCCCGGCGGCCCGGCACGGTCGGCGTGCCGTTCCCGTCCACCGACATCCGCATCGTCGACCCCGAGGACCCGTCGCGCGACCGCACCCCGGGCGAGGCGGGCGAGTTGCTGATCCGGGGGCCGCAGGTGTTCGCCGGCTACTGGAACCGCCCGGCGGAGACGGCGGAGACGCTGCTGCCCGACGGCTGGCTGCGCACCGGGGACGTCGTGGTGTCCGACGCCGACGGCTTCGTCCGCGTGGTCGACCGGATCAAGGAGCTGATCATCACCGGCGGGTTCAACGTCTACCCGTCGGAGGTGGAGGACGCGCTGCGCCGCGTTCCCGGTGTCCGCGACGCCGCGGTGGTCGGCCTGCCCGGCACGCACGGCGGCGAGGAGGTGGTGGGGGCCGTCGTCCTGGACGAGGGGGCCGCTGCGGACGAGGCGGGCATCCGGGCGGCGTGCCGGCGGCACCTGGCCGGGTACAAGGTGCCCCGCCGCGTGGTCGTCGTCGAGGACCTGCCCCGCTCCCAGATCGGCAAGGTCCTGCGCCGCGAGGTCCGCGACCGGCTGCTCGCCGACGGCTGAGGCCACCGGGCGTCGACCCGGCGGACGAGGCCGGCGGAGGCCCGGCCAGGTCGCCCGGCCGGCCCGACACCCACTGGGTGGGCCGGCCCGCAGGACGCCCGGCCGCCCGTCACCCGACGGGTGGGCCGGCCCGCAGGACGCGCCGGGCCCGGCGGCGGTCGAGCCACCGCGGCTCGGGCGGGTCCGTCGGATCGCCGCCGAGACCCAGTTCCAGCAGGATCAGCACCCAGAAGCCGGCCGCGCTGAGCATGTTGCGGGCGCGGCCCGGCTCCGGCGCTCCCGGCGGCAGCACGACCTGCGCCCACCGCCAGGCCACCCAGGCGACCTCCCGGTCCGGGTGGTGCCGTCCGGAGCGGCTGAGCAGCCGGACCTCGCGCCGCACGGGCGCCGGCAGCCGCCACCAGCGCCGCAGGATCTCCAGCCGGTCCTCCGCACCGTCGGCGGGCGGTGGGGCGGTCACGTCACCGGGGTTCATGTCTGGCAAGGATAGGCAGGCCGCGCACCGGCGCGCCCGGCGCGAGGGCGCCCCCGGGCGTCGGGCGGGTCCCGGCACCGGGCGGGTCCCGGCACCGGGCGGGTCCCGGCGTCGGGCGGGTCCCGGCGGGCGGGGTCAGAACCAGTCGTCGCGCATCTCCAGCGTGGTCCGGTCGAGGCTGTCCAGCAGGTCGAACTGAGGGCCGGTGCGGGGCAGCTCGTGCCGGAAGAAGTACCGGGCGGCCTGCCGCTTGCCGGCGTACAGGTCGGCGTCCGGGCCGTCGCCGGGGCCGCCGGCCGCCTCGACGACGAGTAGCTGTTCCAGCCACATCCAGGCGACCACCACGTGGCCGACCGCCTCCAGGTAGACGCTCGCGTTGGCCAGCGCCACCTCGGGGTCGCCGGTGCTCCACAGCCGCCGGGTGACCAGGGCGACCCGGTCGAGGGCGGCGCCGAGCGAGGCGGCCAGCTCGGCGGCCTCGCCCCCGGCCTTCCACGCGCGGGTGGTCGTGGCCCGGACCGTCTCCACCAGCAGCGCCAGCCCGGCCCCGTCGCGCATGGTGACCTTGCGCCCCAGCAGGTCCAGCGCCTGGATGCCGTGGGTGCCCTCGTGGATCGGGTTCAGCCGGTTGTCCCGCCAGTGCTGCTCGACGTCGTAGTCGCGGGTGTAGCCGGAGCCGCCGTGCACCTGGATGGCCAGGTCGTTGGCGGCCAGACACCACTGCGACGGCCAGCTCTTCGCGATCGGGGTGAGCACGTCGAGCAGCAGGCGCGCCCGCTCCCGGTCCGCCGCCTCCGGCGCGGTCTTCTCCTCGTCGAGCAGCCGACCGCAGTAGAGGACCAGCGCCAGGGCGCCTTCCACGTAGCTCTTCTGCGCCAGCAGCATCCGGCGCACGTCCGGGTGGGCGACGATGGGCACCTGCGGCGTGGCCGGGTCCTTGTCGGCCAGCGGGCGGCCCTGTGGCCGCTGCCGGGCGTACGCCAGGGACTTGAGGTAGCCGGTGTAGCCGAGTGCGGTGGCGCCGGCGCCCACCCCGACGCGCGCCTCGTTCATCATGTGGAACATCTGCGCCAGGCCCTGGTGCGGCTCGCCGACCAGGTAGCCGACCGCGCCGGGGCGCCCGCCGGGCCGGTGCACGCCCTCGCCGAAGTTGAGCAGCGTGTTGGTGGTGCCCCGGTAGCCCATCTTGTGGTTGAGGCCGACCAGCACGACGTCGTTGCGGGCGCCGAGCGCGCCGTCGTCGGCCAGCAGCACCTTCGGGACGATGAACAGCGAGATCCCCTTGACCCCGGGCGGGCCGCCGGGAATCCGGGCGAGCACCAGGTGGACGATGTTCTCCGCCAGCTCGTGGTCGCCGCCGGAGATCCACATCTTGGTGCCATGCAGCCGGTACGTCCCGTCGTCCTGCGGCTCGGCGCGGGTGGTGATGTCGGCGAGCGAGCTGCCGGCC
>NZ_JBPQTK010000099.1:0-23220 GCF_051386315.1 Micromonospora sp. URMC 107 | reverse complement strand
CGTCCACCCCCGCGCCCCCGGTGACCGCCGGCCGGGCGCCGTCCTGACCGCTACGCTCCACCGGGCGTGGCGGCACCACCGCCGCAGGAGGCTCCATGTCCGTCGTCGCCATTCCCACCCGGATCCACTCCACCACGCGCCCCGAGCGGATCGCGCCGGTCCGCCCGCGTCCCGCGCCGACCGTCACCATCACCCTCGACCTCGCCCCGGGGCCGGTGAGCCCCCGCCTGGCCCGGCTGCTGGAGCTGATCGGCGAACTCGCCGAGTCGGGGGAGGGGCGGCTGGGGCCCGGCGTCGCCGAGGACCGGCCGGCGGCGCCCCGCCCGGTGCCGGCCGTCGTGGACCCGCAGGCGATCCGGATCGCCACCGGGTCGCGGGTGGTCCACCAGGGCTCCCGCGTGATCCCGCTGACCCGGATCGAGTACGACCTGCTGCTGTTCCTGGCGGAGCAGCCCCGTCGGGTGTTCACCCGGCTCCAGCTGCTGAGCCGGGTGTGGGGCTACGAGCACGCGGTGGCGCGCACCGTCGACGTGCACGTCCGCCGGCTGCGCGCCAAGCTCGACGCGGACATGCCGGTGGTGACCACCGTCTACGGCGTCGGCTACCGCCTCGCCGACGAGGCCCGGATCGAGATCGAACGCAGTCGCTGACGGCGCCACCCGCGCGGCGTGCCGGCGACGGGACCCCCGCCCCCGCCCCCCCCCCCCCCCCCCCCCCCCCCCCCCCCCCCCCGCCGCGTCCCGGGTCGGGGGTCCCGTCGCCGGTACGCCGCGCGCCGACCGGTCGCGGGCCCGTGGCCCTCGGCCGGGCCGACGGGATCCACGTCCGTCCACCCCCGACGCCACCCGCACCGACCACCGTGAACCGGGCGGGCACCCCCCTATCGGGCCAACCCGGCGGCTCTGCTGTAATCATCAGGCCTCGTACGCAGAGCGAGCATTCGGCTCCGATGCGTCGGTCAATTGTCACATTCATGCAACGCAGCCGCCCCTTGACCCTCGCCCGGGCGCCGGGAAGCATCGATGGAGCGGCGTCCCGGGCCGTGGGGAGATACCCGGACCAGCCAAGGAGGACCATGTCGGTCAGCCCCGCCTCGTCGCGCGCCGGATGGCATACGTCCCAGCCCGCTGTTCCCGGTCGACCGCCGGGGGGCCAGCGTCGTCCCGCCAACACCGCCGCACCGATGCTCACGGTGACCCTGAACATCCCGTTGGCATCCGAGGAGTCGCTGACCCCGCCCGCCCGGCGGCTGCTGGAGGCCGCCCGGGAGATGCTGGAACGCGGCGAGGGCACGATCATCACCGCCACCGTCGACCGCCGCCCCGACCCGGTGCCCGCCGGCCGCTCGCCGTCCCGCCCGGCCGCGGCCGCGACCATCCCCACCCTGCACATCCTCGCGTCCTCCCGGTCGGTGCTGCGCGACGGCGAGCCGTTGCCGCTGACCCGGCTGGAGTTCGACCTGCTGCTGCACCTCGTCGCCCACCCCCGCCGGGTCTTCACCCGGTTGCAGCTGCTCAACGCGGTCTGGGGCTACGAGCACGCCGGCGTGCGCACCGTGGACGTGCACGTCCGCCGGCTGCGCGGCAAGGTCGGCGTCGACGTTCCGCTGGTCACCACCGTCTACGGCGTCGGCTACCGACTGGCCGACGACGCCCACGTCACCATCGACCGAAGCGGTTGACGCCGTCCGCGGCGACCGGCGGGGCACCATGGTCGGATGCGCATCCGACCCATCTCCCCGCAGCGGCTCGTCGTCGAACTGACCGAGCGCCTCGCCGGCGCCCCCGGCCGGCTGCGGGTGGCCGTCGACGGCGCCCCGGCGGCCGGCCCGGACGAACTCGCCGCCGCGCTGGTCGAACCGCTGCGCGCGCTCGGCCGGCCCGCGCTGCACGTACGGGCCGCCGATTTCCTCCGCCCCGCCTCGGTGCGCCTGGAGCACGGCCGGAGGAACCCCGACGCGTTCTACGAGGGGTGGGTCGACGAGCCGGGGCTGCGCCGGGAGGTGCTCGACCCGGCCGGCCCCGGCGGCTCCGGGCGGGTGCTGCCGTCGCTGTGGGACGCCACCGCCGACCGGGCCAGCCGCGCCGCGTACGTCGACCTGCCGCCCGGGGGCGTCCTGCTGGTCAGCGGGGCGCTGCTGCTCGGCGGGGGCCTGCCCTTCGACGTCACGGTCCACCTGGTGCTCTCCCCGGCGGCCCTGGCCCGGCGCACCGACCCGGCGCTGCGGTGGACGCTGCCCGCCTTCGCCCGGTACGCCGACGAGGTCGCCCCGGCCTCGTTCGCCGACGTCGTGGTCCGCGCCGACGATCCGCGCCACCCGGCGCTGGTGGAGTCCCCGGTGTCGCCCTGACACCGCGACGTGGCGAAAACTCGTCGGTTTGAGCGTCGGTGGGGCGGGGTAATCGCCCGGCTCACAGAGCGCGGGTGATCCGCCCGCGCACAGACCACCACGGGGGCCGGGCGCACGTACCGGTGCCCCGGCGGATTTCCAGGCCAGAAAGGCAGGCAGCGATGCTCGTCCACGACACGATCGGTACGGGCCGATCCCAGGCGGAGATCGACCAGATCCGGCGCTCCCTGCAGGCCCGCTACGACGAGCTGTCCGCGGAGTACGAGCAGGCGGTGCTGCAGAGCCAGGTGCTGCGGCTGGTGGAGGTGGGCGACACCGCCGGCGACGACCAGGCCGACAGCGGCACCAAGACGGCGGAGCGGGACACCGCGCAGTCCCTCCTGCGGACCATCCTCGACCGTCGCGCCCAGTACGAGCACGCCCTCACCCGGCTGGAGGAGGGCACCTACGGCTTCTGTGAGGGCTGCACGTCGGCGATCCCCGTCGAGCGGCTGGAGATCTTCCCCTCCGCCACCACCTGCGTGCAGTGCAAGCAGAACCGGGAGCGTCGGGCGGCCTGATCCCGCCAGCGGTTGCCGGTCGGTCCGGAACGCGGTGAGGTCGACCCATGGGTGAGATCAAGGTCGGCACCGCCTCCTGGACCGACCGGACGTTGCTGGACTCCGGCTGGTACCCGCAGACCGCCGACACTCCGGAGAAGCGGCTGGCCTACTACGCCCGCCAGTTCCCGCTGGTCGAGGTGGACGCCACCTACTACTCGCCGCCCGCCGAGCGCACGGCGAGGTTGTGGGCCGAGCGCACCCCGGCGGGCTTCACCTTCAACGTCAAGGCGTTCAGCCTGCTCACCGGGCATCCGACCCGGCCCAGCGCGCTCTACAAGGACCTCCGGCCGGACACGGGGAAGAAGAACCTGTACCCGGACGACCTGCCGGCGCAGGCGTACGAGGAGGTCTGGACGCGCTTCCTCTCCGCGCTGGACCCGCTGGTGCGGGCGGGCAAGCTCGGCGCGCTGCTGTTCCAGTTCCCGCCCTGGTTCACCATCAAGCGGGACAACAAGCAGTACCTGCTGGAGGTGGCGAAGCGGTGCGCCCCGCTGCGCCCGGTCTACGAGTTCCGGCACGCCTCCTGGTTCGACGGCGACAACGCCGACGAGACCCTCGCCTTCCTGCGCGAGCACCGGCTCGCGTACGTCTGCGTGGACATGCCGCAGGGGCACCGCTCGTCGGTGCCCCCGGTGCTGGCCGCCACCGCGGACCTCGCGGTCGTGCGCTTCCACGGGCACAGCGACAAGTGGACGAGCAAGGACATCCACGAGAAGTTCGGCTACCGCTACACCGACCGGGAGCTGCGCGACTGGGCGCCGAAGCTGCGCGAGCTGGCCGACTCCACCGGCGAGACCCACGTGCTTCTCAACAATTGCTACCGGGACTACGCGCAGACCAACGCCGCGACCCTCGCCGGTCTGCTCGACGCCGACTGAGCCGGGGCGGCGTTTCATTCCGTCCGGGTGAGGGCCGCTCACCCCGTCGCCGCGCAGCATGGACGGTGTGTGCGGTCGACCGTGGCCGCGGAGGACGCGACACCACGGAGGTGGGTGGAGATGACGGTTCGGGTGGTACCGGGTCGACGGCGCGGTGCCGTGCTGCACGTCGTGGGGTCGTCCGCCGACGCCCGGTGGGTGGCACGCCCCGCGCGGGTCAGCCCGACCCGGCAGCCGCGTGGCCCGGTGGGGCCGCCGCGACGTGACGACGACCGACGGTGGGAGACCGACGTACGGGGGTGGACAGATGGCTGAGCAGCTGCATTCCGCGTTCGAGTCCTCGATGGACAAGACCAACCTGATCCTCAAGGACATCGAGCAGGCCTACGGCTGGCCCAAGGAGCAACGCAACCAGTCCTACTGCGCGCTGCGCACGGTGCTGCACCTGCTGCGCGACCGGATGCCGGTGCAGGAGAGCGTGGAGTTCGCCGCGCAGCTGCCGGTGCTCGTGCGCGGGATCTACTTCGACGGCTGGAAGCCGCAGGACGTGCCGATCAAGCTCAACCGGGACGACTTCCTGCTGGAGGTCCGGCAGGGCTTCCCGTACGACGTCGAGGGCGGCCCGGAGCGCGTGGTGCAGGTGGTGCTGGACACCCTGCGCCGGCACGTGACCCAGGGCGAGTGGGACGACGTGAAGGCCACCATGCCCAAGGACATGGCGAACATCATTCCCTGACGCGACGCCCGTCCGCGACGGCCCGCTCCACCTCGGGTGGGGCGGGCTTCACGCCGGCTCGCCCGCCGGCACCGGGCCCGCGGACGCGTCGTCGGGGGCCGGCGGCGGCCCGGGGACGCGGCTGACCGACCGGCCGGCCCGACGGGCGAGCGCGGCGAAGGCCGTCGCGTCGACGATGGCGGCGCCGCCGGGGTCGTTGTTGAAGTAGACGTACGCGGGCTCGTCGTCGCCGAAGCCGTCGGCGAGTCGGCGGACCCAGGAGGCGAGCGACGCGCGGCCGTACCGGGGCCAGGGGTTGGCGCGCCCCTCGTGCAGGCGCAGGTAGCCGAAGTCGGTGGTGCGCCAGCGGGGCGCGACGGGCCGGCCGAGCCGGTCCGCCCAGACCAGCGCCGCCCGCCGCCGCTCCAGCACGGCGCGGGTGGCGTCGGTCCACCACGAGGGGTGCCGCGGCTCGACGGCGACCCGCACGTCGGCGGGAAAGAGCCGCAGCGTGGCGTCCAGCGCCGCCGGGTCGGCGGGCAGGTTCGGGGGCAGTTGCAGCAGCACCGGGCCGAGCCGGTCGCCGAGCGCGGTGGCCCGGCCCAGGAAACGGGCCACCGGCTCGGCCGGGTCGCGCAGGCGCTTGATGTGGGTGAGGTAGCGGCTCATCTTGACCGCCACGCAGAAGTCGTCGGGGGTGCGGGCCCGCCAGGCGGCGAAGGTGTCGCGCTCGGGCAGCCGGTAGAAGGCGTTGTTCACCTCCACCGTGGCGAACCGGGCGGCGAAGTGCTCCAGCCAGAGCCGCTGCGGCAGCCCGGCCGGATAGAAGCGGCCCCGCCAGTCGCGGTACTGCCACCCCGAGGTGCCGAGCAGGATCATCCTCGCCGTCCCTACCAGAGGTCGAAGTGGAAGACCTCGAAGGCGGCGCCGTGGCGGACGCCCAGCCGGGTGCCGGCGGGGCGGCTGAGCCCTTCGAGGAACTCCTCGGCGTCGAAGCTGCCGTCGCCGAGCCCGGCCAGGTACGCGTCGTGCGCCCTGAGTGAGGCCACGCCCCGCTCGAACGTGTCGGTGACGTCCACCCCGTGCGCGGCGAGGGGGGAGGAGGCGGCCCAGACCTGGCGCACCCCGTTCCACGGCTCGACCCCGTCGGCGAGCTGCTCCGGGAACACCCACCGGTTGCCGGCGTCGCGGACGGCGTCCAGCACCGCCCGCCCGGTGGCGATGTGGTCGGCCTGGTTCAGCGTGTACGCGCCGTCCCAGGTGTCCCGGAAGTTGTTGGTGATCACGATCTCGGGGCGGTGCCGGCGGACCACCCCGGCCAGGGTGCGGCGCAGCGGCACGCCGTACTCGAGGATGCCGTCGGGGAGGCCGAGGAACTCCACGGTCTCCACCCCGACGAGGGCCGCGGACTCGCGCTGCTCCCGCTCCCGGACCTCCCTGGTGCGCGGCGGGGGCATCGCGTCGATGCCGGCCTCGCCGCTGGTGACGAGGCAGTAGACGACCTGTTTGCCCTGCGCCGTCCAGCGGGCGACCGCGGCGGCGGCGCCGAACTCCAGGTCGTCGGGGTGGGCCACGATCGCCAGCGCGCGCTGCCACTGCTCGGTCACCGGCTCGAGCGGGCGGGGCCCCGTCGTCTCGGTCATCGTCACCTCCTGGTCGAGAGGACATCCTGTCACCGTCGGCGCCGTGGCGCCGCGCGACGGCGCAGCTCCGACGGCCCGAGCGGGCACGGCGAACCGCCGGTGTGAACCGGATCGGACGTCTACGGTGGGGTTAGAGAAGATCGCGCGGGGGGTACCACCCGCTGCACGACGGACCCCGGCGTAACGGCGGGGCGGCACATCCCTAGGGAGCACCGATGGCACTCAACGACGACGACATGCAGACCACCAGCGGCGGCGGCCTCGAGGGCCCGGCCGACGGCGGCGCGACCCCGGGCCAGCAGGACGGTGGCGCCGACGGTGGTGCCGACCGCGGTGCCGAGCGTGGTGCCGACAAGGGCGCCGACCAGGGTGCGGAGGGCCCCGCCGACGGCGGTGCGACCCCCGGCCAGCAGGACGGCGGCGCCGACGGTGGCGCGGAGGGCCCCGCCGACGGCGGTGCGACCCCCGGCCAGCAGGACGGTGGCGCCGACGGCAGCGCCGCCTGACGGACCGCCGTGACAGACATCGACCCGCCGGGCGGCCACGGCCGCCCGGCGGTGCCGTCCGAGGCCGCCGCCGCGCTCGCCCGCTGCGTGTCGGTGGAGCCCGCGAAGTTCGCCGCCGCCCACTGGGGACGCACGCCGCTGCTCTCCCGCGCCGACGAGCTGCCCAACCCGGCCGGCTTCACCGATCTGCTCAGCCCCGCCGACGCCGACGAGCTGCTCAGCCGCCGCGGCCTGCGCACACCGTTCTTGCGGATCGCCAAGGACGGCCAGCTCGTGCCGGCGGCCCGCTTCACCGGCGGTGGCGGCGCCGGCGCGGAGATCACCGACCAGGTCCTCGACGAGCGGGTGCTGGAGCTGTACGCCGGCGGCGCCACCCTCGTCCTGCAGGGCCTGCACCGCACCTGGCCGGCCCTGATCGACTTCACCCGCGAGCTCGGCACCGCGGTCGGGCAGCCGCTGCAGGTCAACGCCTACCTGACCCCGGCCGGCAGCCAGGGCTTCGCCACCCACTACGACACCCACGACGTCTTCGTCCTCCAGGTCGACGGCCGCAAGCACTGGCGGATCCACCCGCCGGTGCTGCCCGACCCGCTGGAGAAGCAGACCTGGGGCGGCCGGGCCGACGAGGTCGCCGCCACCGCGGACGGGCCGGCCGCGCTGGACGTGGTGCTCGCCCCCGGCGACGCGCTCTACCTGCCCCGCGGCTGGCTGCACAGCGCGCAGGCCCAGGAGTCCAGCTCGTTGCACCTGACCGTCGGCGTACGGGCGTTGACCCGCTACGCCATGGTCGAGGAGCTGCTCGCCCTCGCCGCCGAGGACCAACGGCTGCGCGCCACGCTGCCGTTCGGCACCGACGTGGCCGACCCGGACGCGATCGAGCCGGAGCTGACCGAGACGGTGGAGGCGCTGCGGGACTGGCTGCTGCGGGCCGACCCGGCGGTGGTCGCCGCCCGGCTGCGGCAGCGTGCCTGGCCGGCCGCCCGGCCCGCGCCCATCCGACCCCTGGCGCAGGCCGCCGCGCTGGCGGCGCTGGACGTCGACACCCGGCTCGCCCCGCGCCCCGGCCTGCGCTGGCGGCTCACCCCGCGCGGCGACCGGGTCGCGCTGGTGCTGTTCGACCGCACGATCACCCTGCCCGCGTCGTGCGCGCCGGCCGTACACGCCCTGCTCGACGCCGGACCCGTCCGGGTCGGCGACCTGCCGGGACTGGACGACGACGCCGACCGGCTCACCCTGGCCCGTCGCCTGCTGCGCGAGGCGGTGCTGGTCCCCGCCTGAGCGGGGCCACGCTTCGGCGGTGGCGCCACGGTTCGGCGGCGGGGCCGCGGTTCGGCAGCGGGGTCGGGGTTCAGCAGGGGCCGCGGTTCAGCGGCCGGCGACCAGCAGCGCGACGGTGGTCACCAGCCCGGCGACGAGCACGACGGTCATCGGCCGCGGGCCGAGCACGGCGTGCCGCCGGTCGGCGAGGACCTTCGCCGGCACCAGACCGACCAGCGGGCCCAGCAGGGTCACCACCAGGGCCAGCACCGGCAGCCCGACCCCCAGTTCGCCGCCGTACCGGTCGCCCGCCGCCCGGGCCGCGCCGCCGAGGGCGTACGCGAGCACCGCGCCGGCCACCCCGCACAACGCCAGCAGCGGGTTGACCGAGCCCGGCAGGTCGCCCGGCTGGCGGGTGCGGTTGAGCAGGTCCCGCACGCCGGCCAGCAGCGGAGCCGGGTCACCCGTCGCCCCGGGCACCGGCGCCGGTGGCCCGCCCACCCGGCGGCCCGAGCCACCGAGCCGACCGCGCAGCAGCTGCCACAGGTCGGCGACCTCGGCGTCCACCCGTTCCTGCTCCTCCCGGGCGTCCACCAGCTCCCGCTCCGCGCGCCGCAGCTCCGCCTCCGCCTCGGCGACGGCCCGCTCGGCCGCGGCGCACTGCTGGTCGTGCCAGGTGTGCGCCTCGGCCCGCTGGACGCGCACCCGCGCGCTCAGGTCGGCCAGCCGACGGATCTGGGCCGCGTACGTCTCGCTGGTCACCGGTTCGTTCATCGCGCGGGTCCGTAGGGGATGATCACCTGGCCGGTGCGGTGCACCGCCCGGTCGAAGAACAGCCCCCGCCAGGGGCGGGGATACCAGTCGGGGCCGCCGGTGCCCGGATAGAGCGACGAACCCAGCTCGCCACCGTGGGCGTCCAGCGCCACCCAGGCGCCGATCTGGTCCGTCCGGGCCGCCGGCCCGCCCAGGTCGGCGCGCATCCGGGCGACACCCCGCCACCAGGCCAGGACGTGGGTGCGCCGCTCCGGCCCGTCGTGCAGGATCCGGCGCAGCTCCTCCAGCCCGGTACGCCGGCCGATCCGCGTCGCCAGCGCCCCGGCCGCCGCGTCGACGGCGAAGAGCAGCAGGTAGTGCGGGGTGCCCGGCGTGGCGAGCCCCTCGGCGGCCTCGGCCATCAGCTCGCCGACCGTCTCCTCGTCGTACCAGGCGGCGTCGTCGGCGAGATCCTCGTAGAGGGACCGGGCGGCCGGGTCGGCGTCCGGGTCGAGGCAGGCGATGGAGAACCGGGCCGTGCCGGGGCGGTGCTGGCGGGCCAGCGAGCGGGCCGCCGCGTCGAGCACCGCGCAGGCCTCGTCGACCCGGGTGCCGAGCACCGCCAGGTTGCGGCCGGGAGCCCGGGGCAGCCGCAGCGCGGCCGAGCGGGCCTGCACGTCGATGATCTCGCCGAGCAGCGCGACCGGCGTACGCGGGTGCCCCGTCTCCGGCGCGGTCAGCGCCCGGAAGTCCGGCGCGTCCGCGAGCCGGGGGATCGCGTCGCCGTCGAAGAGCCGGGCCGGTGCGGCGTCCTGCGGTCGCATCCGCCACAGCCGGTGCTGCAACTCGCTCCACGTCTCCCAGTCGCTGGCCGACGGGATCCGGGCGACCTGGTTGCCCTCCGCCATGCCCGACTCGGCGTTGACCACCGCGTGGTGGCGCGGCAGGGACTGGGCGGCGTCGTTGCGCTCGGCGAGGATCCGCAGGGCCTTCGGCAGCGCGATGCGCAACGTGAACTGCGCGACCAGGGCCGGCCGGCCCCACAGCGCCTCGATGCCGCGCACGTCCTGGGAGGCGAGCACCAGGTGGATGCCCTGGGAGCGGCCGCGCCGGGCCAGGTCCTCCAGCAGGTCGGCCGCCTCCCGGGCGACCACGTCCCGCCCGGCCAGCAGCATCTGGAACTCGTCGACCACCGCGACGATCCGCGGCCAGTGTCCCGTGGGGTCGACCGCGCGCAGCTCGGCGAGCTTGGTGACCTCGTGCTTCTTCGCGGCGTCGGCCCGCCGGCGCAACTCCTCGGCGAGGAAGCGCAGCAACGCCAGGCCGAACTCCCGGTCGGTGTTGACGTTGATCCCGACGAGCCGCATGTGCGGCAGCCAGCTCGGGTCCCGCCGGCCCTTGGCGAACCGGGCGAAGGACACCCCCTCCTTGAAGTCCAGCAGGTAGAACTCCAGCTCGCTGGGGGAGTAGCGGGCGGCCAGCGCGCCGATCCAGGCGAAGATCAGGTTCGTCTTGCCGGTGCCCGACGGGCCGCCGATCAGCGCGTGCGGCGGGTAGTCGCCCAGGGTGAGCAGCACCGGCCGGCCGTGCGGGCCCTCGCCGATCGGGGCCGTCAACCCGGTGGCGGAATCCTCCCGCCACATCTGCTCCGGAGGCGGCAGCAGGTCGGTGAACGGGGTCGGGGCGGGGCCGGCGTTCACCCGCGCCGCCACCTCCCGGCAGGTCTCGGTGACCAGGGCCGGCGGGGGCGGTGGGTCGAGGCGTACGGGCAGGCCGGTCGGCCCGCCGATCCGGGCGCCGTCGGCGTGCGCGCCCACCCGGGTCACGGTGGGATCCTCGGGCAGCGACACGCCCCGGACCACCAGGTGCACGCCGCAGGCCGCTCCGGTGCGGACCACCCGGTCGAGTTGGCCGCGCTCGTGCCGCGACAGCTCGTCGCCGCCCAGCAGCACCGCCACCCGCCACGGCTCGGGCCGGCGACCGGTGGCGGCGGCCAGCTCACGCAGCGAGCCGTACTCCCCGGCCAGCACCGTCTCGTTGATCCGGCGGATCTGCTCGACCAGGTCGTCGAGGAGCCGGGCCAGCCCGCCCGGGCCGACGAAGGTGAGCAGCCCGGCGGTGCCGAGGGGCGCGAAGCCGGCCAGGCCGCCGCCCAGGTGCTCGGGGTCGTAGCCGACCAGCCGGACGGCACCCGGGTCGGCCCGCCCGACGCCGCGCAGCAGCAGCGCCGACACCACCGCGTCGCAGCCCTCCCGGTCGTCCCCGGTCAGCTCGACGTGGCCGGCGTCGAGCAGCGGCACCAGCGCCGGCACCGGTTCGGCGCCGGGGATGCGTACCGTGCCGATGCGCAGCGCGCCCGGCGGCTCGGCCCGCCGGGTCGGGGTGGGCCGCCACCGCGTCCAGTCCGCGGAGGCCGCGCCGGGGGCCTCCCGCTGCGCCGCGTCCGCCGCGCGCCGGGCCAGCTCCGCGATCCGCGCGGCGTGCCGGTCGTCGATCTCGGCCAGCCGCCGGTCGCGCTGCGCACCCACCCGCTCCGGCACGACCGCCGCGGCCCGCCGGACCTTCGCCAGCCGCTCCCGGGCCGTGGTCAGCTCGGCCTGCGCGGTGGACAGCCGGGTCCGGGTCGCGCCGAGGGCCTCGCCCAACATGCCCCGGACCCGGGTGACCAGCTGGCCGCGCCGGTCAGCCATCGACGCCCCGCCCGCGCCGATCCACGTCGCCGCCCGCCGGCCGGCCGGAGGGCGGACTCGACCAGACGCGGCCGGCCGACCCGGGCCGCCCCGCGGCGGGTCCGTCGGCGGCCGGTCCACCCCGTCGCGCCGCCGGGCCGTCGGTGCCCGTCGAGCCGCCCGGGCGCGCGGTCGCCGCGCGGTCCCGCGCCGGGCCGGCCTGGCGGGGTGCCGCCGCGCGGTCCCGCGCCGGGCCAACCTGGCCGGGCGTCCCCGCCCGGTCCGGTGCCTGGCCGTGCGTCGTCGCCCGCTCCCGAGCCGCGGCCGCCTGGTCGTGAGCCGCCTCCGCCCGGTCGCGGGCCGCCGCGACGCGCTCCCGCGCGGCGGCCACCCGGCCCTTCGCGGCGGCGGCGCGGCGCTGCCACTCGGCGTCGTCGGCCCGGTCGCGGGCGGCCTCCGCCTGCCGGTCCCGCTCGGCGGCGGCGCGTTGTTCCCGGGCGGTCTCGGCGTGCCGGGCCCGCTCGTCGTCGGTGGGCAGGTCCCTGCCGAGCCGGGCCAGCAGCACCCCGGTGAGCACCCCCGCGGTGACCGCCGGGTCGGCGGCGTGCGGCTGCTCCGCCTCGTCGCGCCGCGGCGGGGGCATCCGGCAGATCCGGGTCAGCAGCGTGTCCAGCACCGCCGGGGGCAGGCCCGGCAGCAGGTCGCGCACCCGGCCGTCCAGCTCCCGGTGCAACCGTCCGAGGTCCTCGGCGCGCGGCGGGTGCCCGAGCAGCTCGCCGGCCAGCTCGCGCAGCAGCGGCGGGGCCACCGCCGCCAGGCCGAGGCCGACGTCGGCGTGGGCGCGGCGCAGTTCGGTGTGCAGCCGGTCGCGGTCGCCGGCACGGACCCCGCCGACGACCCGGCGCAGCAGCTCCCGGGAGTCGCCGACCTTCTCGTCGGGCTCCTCCGGCGGGCCCTCCCGGCCGCCCGTCAGCTCGGCGACCCGTACCGACCACCAGCGGCGGGGCGTCACGTCGGCGGCCGGCTCCGGGGCCGCGGCCCCCGGGGCCGCCTCGCGCGGCGCGTCGTGCGCGGGCCGGCGCTGCTGCTCCTGCGGCCGCGGGGCCGGGGAGCCGTCGGCGGCCAGCCCGATCGCGGCGAGGTACGCCGACAACTGCTCCTGCGCGACGCGCAGCGCGTAGCCGGCCGTCTCGGCGTGCTCGGTGGCGGCGGAGAGCTCCGGCACCCCCATCGGGTTGGCCGACTCCTGACGGACCCAGCGCAGCCGCTCGGCGGCCAGCCCGAACTTCTCCAGCGCCAGGGCCAGCTGCGCGAGGGGCAGGTCATCGGCGGCGGCGCGGACCTGTGCGCCGACGTCCTCGACGATGGACACGGCCGGGCCTCAGAGCGTCGCGACGTAGAGTTGCGCCTGCTCGACGGCGACGAGTGTCGCGGCGAGGCACTCCTCCAGCTCCTGGCTGGCCTGGGTCAGCGAGGACTGGGCCGCCTCGACCGTCTCGTGCCCGCTGCCCTCCAGCGCGCCGGCCAGGGTCTGCTGCGCCTCGGCCAGCTTCTCGCCGGCCGCCTGCACGGCGCTCTGGCCGTCGCCGATCTGTTGGAGCGCGACATCGATGGCTGCCTTGAGCTCGGCGACGCTCGCCACGGCGAAACCTCCTGGGGGCGGGGAGGCCTCCATTAGAGCCTATCCCTCACGGTGAGAGAACATCCGCCCTGTCAGTGTTCCTGCCCCGCTGACCGGTTGTCGACCGGAAGCGACGGTAGTCCGATCAGTGGGACTGCGCGGGCGGGGTCGCCCGGTCCCGCAGCCAGCGCGGTCCGTACACCTCGGCGCCCTGCGCGGTGACGCGTTCCCGCAGCTCACGGTCGGCGGTGACGACCAGTCGCCGGCGCCGCGGCGCGGCGGCGACCAGGTCGACGACGGCGTCGTCCCCGGACCCGGGGGCGGCGACCACCCGGACCCCGGCCGTGCCCGGCACGTCCCGCGCCCGCCCCTCCACCACCAGCACCACCTCCACCGGCGCCGGCAGCTCCGGGGGCAGCCCGGCGGCGGCCACCGGGGCCAGCGAGTCGCGCAGCCGCGCGGTCGCGCCCGCGCGGTCCCGCCACCAGCCGTCCGGGCGGGACCCCACCACGTTGGCGGCGTCCACGATCAGCAGCGGCGTCGTCGGGTCCATGCCGCCAGCCTGCCACCCGCCCGGCCGGAAGGCGGGGAAGGGCTGCTGGCCGGGAGCGTCGAGGCGGCGCCCTTCCTTCCGCGGGCCGCCCCCGGTGCGGCGGCGTTTGTCGCGACGGTCGCGGGGTAGCCCCTGGCGACCGTCGCGCCCGACTGCGGAGGACAGACATGATGGGACCCGGTGACTTCGGCTCCGACCCCTGGGACGAGTTCCTGGCCCGGTACTTCGGCCGGGGCGAGGGTGGGCGCCGACCCGCGCACCGGGTCGACATCACCCGGCTGATGACCGCCGACGCCAGGGAGATGCTGGCCGACGCGGCCCGCCGGGCGGCCCAGCGGCAGAGCACCGACCTCGACACCGACCATCTGCTCTGGGCCGCGCTGCAACGCGAACCGCTGCGCGACCTCGTCCGCCGCGCCGGCGCCGACCCGGACACGCTGCTCAACGCGCTCGGCGGGCGCGGCGACGGCGCGCCCCGGGGCGAGGTGCCGCCCAACCTGTCGCTCACCCCGGCGGCCAAGCGGGCGTTGCTCGACGCCCACCAGCTGTCCCGGGCGATGGGCGCCAACTACATCGGCCCCGAGCACATCCTGATGGCGCTGCCGCTGAACCCGGAGTCCCCGGCCGGGCGGATGCTCGCAGCCGGCCGCATCCAGCCCGAGTCGTTGCAGGCGGCCAGCGCCGAGCGCGGGCCGATGACCGGGCCGAAGCCCGACCGCGGCACGCCCACCCTGGACCAGTACGGCCAGGACCTCACCGACCTGGCCCGCAACGACCAGATCGACCCGGTGGTCGGCCGGGCCGAGGAGATCGAACAGGCCGTCGAGATCCTGTCCCGGCGGACGAAGAACAACCCGGTGCTGATCGGCGAGGCCGGCGTCGGCAAGACCGCGATCGTGGAGGGCCTGGCGGAGCGGATCTGCGACGGCGACGTGCCGCAGACGCTGCTCGGCAAGCGGGTGGTGCAGCTCGACCTGGCCGGCCTGGTGGCGGGAACCCGGTACCGGGGCGACTTCGAGGAGCGGCTGAAGAAGGTCATCGACGAGATCCGGGCGCACCGCGACGAGCTGATCGTCTTCCTGGACGAGATCCACACCCTGGTCGGCGCGGGCGGGGCGGGCAGCGAGGGCGGCATGGACGCCTCGAACATGCTCAAGCCGGCGCTGGCCCGGGGCGAGCTGCGGGTGATCGGCGCGACCACGCTGGACGAGTACCGCAAGAGCATCGAGAAGGACGCGGCGCTGGCCCGCCGCTTCCAGCCGGTGTTCGTGCCGGAGCCCACCGTCGACGACACCGTGGCGATCCTGCGCGGGCTGCGCGACCGCTACGAGGCCCACCACCAGGTGCGGTTCACCGACGAGGCGCTGGTCGCCGCGGCCGAGCTCTCCGACCGGTACGTCACCGACCGGTTCCTGCCGGACAAGGCGATCGACCTGATGGACCAGGCCGGCGCCCGGGTCCGCCTGCGCACCCGCACCCCCGCCTCCGACGTGCGGGAGCTGGAGACGCAGCTCGACGAGGTACGCCGGGACAAGGAGCAGGCCGTCGCCGACGAGCAGTACGAGAAGGCGTCCGCGCTGCGCGACCAGCTCGCCGAGCTGGAGGCGCAGATCCGCCGGGCCCGGGGCGACGAGGGCGGCACGTCGCAGGTGCCGGCCGTCGGGCCGCAGGAGATCGCCGAGGTGGTCTCCCGGGCCACCGGCATCCCGGTCAGCCAACTCACCGAGGAGGAGCGCGACCGGCTGCTGCGACTGGAGGGCCACCTGCACGAGAAGGTGGTCGGCCAGGAGGACGCGGTCACCGCGGTCGCCGAGGCGGTCCGCCGCTCGCGGGCCGGGCTGGCCGACCCGGACCGCCCGATGGGCAGCTTCCTCTTCCTCGGGCCGACCGGCGTCGGCAAGACCGAGCTGGCCCGCGCGCTGGCGGAGGCGCTGTTCGGCGAGGCCGACCGGATGGTCCGGGTGGACATGAGCGAGTTCCAGGAGCGGCACACGGTCAGCCGGCTGGTCGGTGCCCCGCCCGGGTACGTCGGCTACGAGGAGGCCGGCCAGCTCACCGAGGCGGTCCGGCGCCGTCCGTACGCGGTGGTGTTGCTCGACGAGATCGAGAAGGCCCACCCCGACGTGTTCAACATCCTGCTCCAGGTGCTCGACGACGGGCGGCTCACCGACAGCCAGGGCCGTACGGTCAACTTCAAGAACACCGTGCTGATCATGACGAGCAACCTGGGCTCGGAGCTGATCACCGGCGCCCAGCGCGCCGTGGGGTTCGGCACCGGCGCGGAGGGCGGCGAACAGGAGCGCGACGAGCTGCGCGAGCGGCTGATGCGCCGGCTTCAGGAGAACTTCCGGCCGGAGTTCCTCAACCGCATCGACGAGGTGATCATCTTCCGCCGGCTGGAGGCCGAGCAGCTGCGCCAGATCACCGGCCTGCTGCTGGAGGAGACCCGCCGCCGGCTGCACGCACAGGACATCCAGGTCCACTTCACCACCCCCGCCATCGACTGGATCGCCGAGCACGGCTACCAGCCGGAGTTCGGCGCCCGGCCGCTGCGCCGGGTCATCCAGCGGGAGGTGGACAACCACCTGTCCCGGATGCTGCTGGAGTCGGCGGTCTCATCCGGCCAAAAGGTCACCGTGGACGCCCGCGACGGGCGACTCGCCTTCGACGTGGCGGCCGGCGAGCGCGGCTACACCCCGGCCACGACGTCCCATCCCCGATGACCGGAGGGCGGACATGAGCGAACCCGAGGAGACCCGGGACGAGAGCGAGCGCACCGATCCGATCGTGGCCCCGCCGACCGCCAACCCCGCCCGGGTGCGGATGCCGCCGGAGGGCGTGGACCAGCAGGGTGAGGACCCGGAGCCGGCGGAGTCCGACCGCCGCCGTCGAGAGGAGGGCTGATGGTACGCGAGCAGCGGCTCGAACCCGAGGTGGAGGTGCTCTGGGACGACTTCCACGCCCAGGTGAACGTCCCCTCGGAGCAGTTGCGGCAGTGGTTGCTCACCCGCGGCTCGGGGGAGGAGTCGTTCGGGCCGGACCCGGACCTCGACCTGCCCGGGATGGGCCGGCGGATCCTCCGGGTGCTGAGCAAACGCAAGGTCGACCTCACGCCGGAGGACATCCGGGTGATGCGGGACGCGATCGACGAGATCCAGACCCTGCTGGACGAGAAGCCGCCGCGCGGCAACGCCGACGACGAGTGGCGGCACGCCCTGCTCGACCTGGGCCACGACGTCCTGGTCGAACGCTGACCCGGCCCCGTGCTCAACCGTGGTCGCTCTCCAGGCTGCCGATCGTCAGGCCCGCGGCGTCGGCCGCCGCCTCGCGGTCGGCGCGCGCCCGCTCCTCGCGGGTCAGCAGGTTGGCGTACTCCGTGACGTCGGCCGGATCGGGCACCTCGGGCAGGCGCCGCAGGAACGCCTCCACGTCGCGGGCGGCGGCGGTGTGGGCGGCGGCCGCCTGCCGGAGGAGCTCCCGGTCGTCGGCGGGGTTGGGATCGGTCATGTCCGCCTGATACCCGGCGCTACGGCGTTCGCACCCCGTCGGCCCCGGCAGCCGTCAACCTCCGCCCCCCGTAGCCCGGGTTGCGCAGCAGCCAGGCCAGGTACTCCGGGTGCGCCGCCAGCGAGTCGGTGTACGCGGCCAGCGCGGTCTCCAGCACCAGTTCGGCGTCGCGGGCGGCGGGGGAGTCCGGATGCCAGCCCAGCATCAGCCGCCAGCGCAGCGGCGTCCCGGCCAGCATCCGGGTGACCAGCCCGGCGACCGGGCGGAAGGTCGCCTGGCAGAGCGCGATCGCCTCGCCCGAGTCCACCATGTCGATGCAGCAGCGCACGTCGGTCTCGTACACCTTGCGGGGGGTGAAGCCGGCGCGGGCGCAGGCGGCGGCGAAGCAGTCGCCGAAGCAGCCGTCGCCGGGCGCGGCGACCCACTGCTCACGGGACAGGTCCACCAGGTTCACCTCGGCCCGCCCGGCCAGCGGGTGCTGCTCGGGCAGCAGCACCAGCACCGGGTCGACCGCGACCTCCCGCCAGCTCAACCCGTACTCGGCCGGCGGGGCCGCGTCGCCGCACACCCCGATCAGCGCGAAGTCCAGCCGGCCGCCGGCGACCAGCTGGGCCAGCTCCTCGGCCGACCAGGTGGCGTGGGTGGTGATCTGGGCCGGTGGAGGCTCGGCGGCGAGCCGGTGCACGAGCCGGCCGAGGATGGGGCTGTTCACCCCGCCGAACCGGTACCGCCGGGGCGCGTCCCCGGCGCCGGCCAGCCGCGCCGCCTCGTCCTGGAGGCCCTTCATGGCCGGCAGCAGCACCCGGGCCCGGGCGAGCACCAGCTCGCCGAGGGCGGTGGGGCGGGCGCCGCGGCGGTCCCGCTCGAACAGGGGCCCGCCCAGGGTCCGCTCGATGCGCTGGAGCTGGGCGGTGAGTGCCGGCTGGGCCAGGCCGAGCGTCGATGCCGCCTTGGTCACGCTCCCCGTCTCCGCGATCGCGCAGACCACCCTCAGGTGTCGCAGCTCCAGATTCATACCGTGACGGTATGACCCCGTAGCGGCCGACGGAAGGCCCTGAACGGATCAACGCTTTCCGATGGGTGTCGGATCCGCCCCGGCCCGCCGCCCCGGTCGGGGGCGGCTCGGCCGCGCCGGCTCAGCCCGGCGGCGGCTCGGTCAGGTCGGCCAGGTAGGTGGGCCGGCCGGTGACGGCGTCGCGGACCTTGTCGACCACGCCCACCGCGGGCTCGACGACCCGGTTCCACGGCGGGGTCGCCGGGGTGCCCGGGTGCGGGCGCGTCGGGGCCGCCTCCTCGGCGATCTCCAGCCGGTTGCCCAGGCGGATCAGCTCCTCGGCGCTGGCCACCTCGCGCAGCGCCGCGACCAGCGCGCCCGCTTCCTCGACGTGGCGGTGGACGCGCGCGGCGACGTCGGCGAGCCCGTCACCGGCGAGCCCCTTCAGGGCGGTCAGCAGGGCCCGGTCGTCCGCGATGGCCCGGTCGATCCGGTCCGCCGCGTCGGGCAGGGCGGCCCGGACGGCGGGCAGCAGGTACTGCTCCTCGGCGGAGAGGTGCCGCGAGAGCGCCGCCGTGAGCACCTCCACGCCGCGCTCGGGGGCGGGCTCCGGGCCCGGGTCGGTGAGCCGCCGCAGCAGCTCCCGCAGCTGCCGGTGCTCGGCGTCGAGGATGTCGGCGACGCTGCGCCCGCCGGGGCGGAAGTCCTCGTCCTCTCCGGTGGGCGGCAGCGGTGGCAGGGGAACGGTCATGGTGCCCTCCTCGGGTGGCGGGCGGCGCACGTGGTGGGGGAGCGGTCGCGAGCGGCGGTACCCGGCCGCGTCGGCGGCGAAACCGTGCCCGGTCGCCGCCCGTCCCGTCCCGCCGGAGCCGACGCGGCGGGGCGGGGCGGCCGCGTCGGGCCGGTGGGCTGGTATGAAGAACCGATGACGAGCGACGCCGCCTCCGCCCGACCCGACCCCACCGACGAGGTCGTCGACCTCTGCCGCGACCTCCTGCGGATCGACACCACCAACACCGGGGACAACGACACCAGCGCCGGGGAACGCCTCGCCGCCGAGTACGTGGCGGAGAAGCTGGCCGAGGTGGGCGTCGAGTCCGTCATCCACGAGTCGGCGCCCGGCCGGGCCAACCTGCTCGCCCGCATCCCCGGCACCGACCCCGGCCGCGGGGCGCTGCTGGTGCACGGCCACCTCGACGTCGTCCCCGCCGACGCCGACGAGTGGTCGGTGCACCCGTTCTCCGGGGAGCTGCGCGACGGCTACCTGTGGGGCCGGGGCGCCATCGACATGAAGGACTTCGACGCGATGGTGCTGGCCGTGGTGCGGCACTGGCAGCGCACCGGGGTCCGCCCGCCCCGGGACATCGTCCTCGCGTACACGGCCGACGAGGAGGCGGGCAGCGACTACGGCGCGCACTTCCTGGTCGAGCGGCACCGCGACCTCCTCGACGGCTGCACCGAGGCCATCGGCGAGGTCGGCGGCTTCTCCTACTCGGTCAACGACAGTCAGCGGCTCTACCTGATCGAGACCGCCGAGAAGGGCATCGACTGGCTGCGGCTGCACGCCAAGGGCCGCCCCGGGCACGGCTCGATGGTGCACGACGACAACGCGGTCACCGCGCTCGCCGAGGCGGTGGCCCGGGTCGGCCGGCACCGCTTCCCCGTCGTGGTCACGGACACCGTGCGGGCGTTCCTGGAGGAGGTCTCCGACCTGCTCGGCATCGAGCTGGACCCGGAGGACCCGGAGACCGCCATCGCGAAGCTCGGGCCGATCGCCAACATCATCGGCGCGACGATCCGCAACACCGCCAACCCGACCCGGCTCGCCGCCGGGTACAAGGACAACGTCATCCCCGGCCGGGCCACCGCCACCATCGACTGCCGCAGCCTGCCGGGGCAGTCGGAGCTGCTGGAGCGGCAGCTGCGCGAACTGGTCGGCCCGGACATCGCCATCGAGTACGTCCAGCGCCAGCCGGCGCTGGAGACGACGTTCGACGGCGACCTGGTCGACGCGATGTCCGCCGCGCTGCGCGCGGAGGACCCGGGGGCGCGGCCGGTGCCGTACATGCTCTCCGGCGGCACCGACGCGAAGGCGTTCTCGCAGCTCGGCATCCGCTGCTTCGGCTTCGCGCCGTTGCGGTTGCCCGCCGACCTGAACTTCTCCGCGCTGTTCCACGGCATCGACGAGCGGGTTCCGGTGGACGGACTACAGTTCGGCGTGCGGGTTCTCGACCGGTTCCTCCGCACCTGCTAGCCCCCGCCAGGAACCCCGGTGTTCCGGCGGAACCTCTGATCGTGAAGGGACTGACCCACATGACCGACCAGCACGGTGAGCTGGACGCCGCCCTCGAGCGCGTGATCGATGCGGCCCGCCACCACCTGGCCGCCGTCCGTGCCGCGCAGGGCCGCATCGACGACGACGACGTCTGGCAGGCGTACGTCGCGCTCAACAACGCGTCCTTCGCGTACGACGAGCAACTCCTGGACGCCTTCGGCGAGGTCACCCCGTGGGACGTCGAGTCGATCGACCCGGACGAGGCGGACCAGCGCTTCGGCGACGCCGAGGGCGTGGAGCCCACCGACCCGCACCCGCGGGTCGTCTCGGTGCGCCAGCGGCGCGACTACCGGGTGCCGAGCGTGTCGGCGCTGATCCGGGTCGCGGAGGCCGCCCGGCGGGAGGGCACCCCGGCCGAGGACGAGCCGGAGCCCGTCGAGGGCGTCGGCGAGGCGGTGCTGGAGCTGCTCCAGAGCGGCGACGGCTCGCTCGGCGCGCTGGACGTGCCGGAGCTGGAGCCGCTCGACGGCGTGGTGATGGTCAGCGAGGTCGGCACCCCGGTCGACCTGGAGTCCTTCGACGACGACGACCCGGTGGGCCCGTTCCAGCCGGCCGCCGACGACCGGCTGGTCGGCCGGCTCGACGAGCACCCGTTCATGGAGCTCGACGAGGAGCACGACCACGCCCACTAGGCGCTGACGACCCGCCCGCGAGGCGGTGACGGCCGGGGCCGACCGACCGGTCGGCCCCGGGCCTTGCTCGTGCCGTGCTCAGTACGACAGTCCCGGCTGCGGCTGGTTGACCCGCCGGCGGCGCAGCACCACCTGCCGCGTGCCGTCGCGGTACAGCCGCACCCGCGCCAACTCCCATCCGGAGAACTCCGCCTGGATCGCCAACTGCGCCGCGGCGGTCAACCGGTCGACGTTCGGCGGCAGCCGCAGCGGCGCGTACTCGTAGTCCATGGACCTATGCTGCCCAGCCCCGCGGCCGTCCGCCACCCCCTCGCCGGTGACCCGTGCCGCTGCGCCGGGCCGCGCGGCGGGTGCCCACGCGGCCGGCGGCGGCGGGGTGCCCGGCGGAGGCGCCGGCGGCAGGCCCCGCGCGATCCGGCCGAGGCGTGGTGCCCCAGCCTCTCCGTGAATCGCCGAACCTATTGACTTTCGATAGGTTGAGAGCGATAGTCGATGCATGTTCAACGAGCATCGAGCGGTAGCCCCGCTCAGAGTCTTCCTCGTGGTGCTGTTCGGGATCCTGGTCATGCTGCAGACCTTCTCGCTGCCCGGGCAGTTCGCACACATGGCCGAGGAGTCCCCGGAGTCCGCCTACCTCAGATGGCCGATGACCGCCGTCTCGGTGTTCTGGGTGCTGTGCGTGCAGGTGGTGATCGTGTCCACCTGGAAGCTGCTCACCCTGGTCAAGAACGACCGCATCTTCAGTGACGCCTCGATGGCGTGGGTGAACGCGATCGTGTGGGCGATCGTCGCCGCCTGGGTGGTGCTGCTGGGCGTGTTCCTCTACGTCGGCTTCCGGGCGTCCGATCCCGGGCTGCCGCTCCTGCTGTTCCTGATGCTGGTCGGTGTCGCGGTGCTGGGCCTGCTGATGGTGGTCATGCGCGCGTTGCTGCGGCAGGCCACGACGCTGCGGACCGACATGGAAGCGGTGATCTGATGCCCATCGTCGTCCGCATCGACGTCGAACTGGCGAAGCGCAAGATGAGCGTCGGTGAGTTCGCCGAGCGCGTCGGGCTCACGCCGGCGAACGTGGCGGTGCTGAAGAACGGCCGGGCCAAGGCCGTCCGGTTCAGCACCCTGGAAGCGATGTGCCGGGTGCTCGAGTGCCAGCCCGGCGACCTGCTCGAGTGGGTCGACGAATGAACCGTCGCGGCGCACCGCGCGCCACGCGCCGACCGACCCACCACGACCCGCCACCCGGCCGGACCGGCACGGGTTCGGCCGCTGAGAAGGAGACCCCATGAAGTACCTGCTCGCCCTCGTCGCACTCCTCGTCGTCGCCCTCGGTGTCGCCGGCGTCGTGCTCGGGGAGGCCGACGACTCGCCGGGCCTCCAGCTCCTGGGCGTCCTGCTCGTCGTCGGCGCGGTGGTGTTCGCCGTGCGGCTCGTCCGGCGGAGCCGTCGCGCCCGGTAGCGGTACGGCCGCCCACCGGCGGTCAGCCGGGCGGCGGGTTCGCCGCCAGCAGGGCGGCCAGCGACGGCGCGCCGAGAGCCAGGGCGCGCGGGGTGCCCGCGTCCACCACCAGCCCCCACGCCGGGTCGGGCCAGTCCGCGAGCAGGTCCGCGCAGGGCACGGCGACGAACGGCACGCCCTCCCCGGCGAACGCGGTCAGCGCCTCCGGGGAGGTGAAGACGGGCAGCAGCGGCGCGCCGGTCGGATCGGTGACGATCGTCCAGGGCACGTCGCGGTCCGGCCCCGGCTCCGCCGCCAGCGGTACGCAGACGGCCACGGCGGCGAGGATGCCGAGGTAGCCGGGCAGGTCCCGCCGTGCGCCGGCGTCGTTGAGCAGGTCGAGCACGCTGGGGCCGCCCGGGTCCGCTCCGCGCCCCGCCTCCTCCGCGCGGCCGGTCGGGCCGCCCGGGTCCGCTCCGTTCTGCGCATCCTCCGCGCGGCCGGTCGGGCCGTCCGCGAGGTCGGTCGGCCCAGGTTCCGGCGCGTCCGCGTGGACGGTCGGCCCGTCCGCGCGGTCGGTCGGCTTGGACGCCGGTCCGTCCGCGAGGTCGGTCGGCTCGGACGCCGGAGCGTCCGCGCGGTCGGTCGGCTCGGACGCCGGAGCGTCCGCGCCGCCGGCGGCACGACGGGCGGGGGCGGGACCCGCCCCGGTGGCCGGGTCGGCCGCCGTCTGTTCGTCACCGAGGTCGGCGGCGGGCCCGGGCGGGCCCGGG
>NZ_JBPQTK010000098.1:0-23398 GCF_051386315.1 Micromonospora sp. URMC 107 | reverse complement strand
CATGATCGTCCCCACCGTCGTCGAGGTCTGACCCGCGCCGCCGCGCCCCCCCCCCCCCCCCCCCCCCCCCCCCCCCCCCCGCTCCGCCACCACACGAAAACCGGGCCGCGCGACCACCCGAGAACGGGAGCCGGTCAGCGTACCGGTCTCCGGTAGTGGCCCCCGGGCACTCCGGCATCCCGCCGGTCACCCGGGCGCTTCGATCGAAGACCGGCCGTCTGAGCAGCTCCCCGCGTCGTGGGCCCCCGATGCGAAGGAGCACGACAGCACCATGACCGAGACCAACCTCGGCACCGAATCCCGCACCGCCGTGATCGACAACGGGTCCTTCGGCACCCGTGAGATCACCTTCTCCACCGGCCGGCTCGCCCGTCAGGCCGCCGGCTCCGTCGTCGCCCAGCTCGGCGAGACGGTCGTCCTCTCCGCCACCACCGCCGGCAAGCAGCCGAAGGAGCAGTTCGACTTCTTCCCGCTGACCGTCGACGTCGAGGAGCGGATGTACGCCGCGGGCCGCATCCCCGGCTCGTTCTTCCGCCGCGAGGGCCGCCCCAGCGAGGACGCGATCCTCACCTGCCGGCTGATCGACCGGCCGCTGCGCCCGTCGTTCGTCAAGGGCCTGCGCAACGAGGTCCAGGTCGTCGAGACCATCCTCGCGCTCGACCCGCAGCACCCCTACGACGTCGTGGCGATCAACGCCGCCTCGATGTCGACCAAGCTCTCCGGCCTGCCGTTCTCCGGCCCGATCGGGGCGACCCGCGTCGCGCACATCGACGGCCAGTGGGTCGCCTTCCCGACCCTGGAGGAGCTGGCCCGGGCCACCTTCGACATGGTCGTGGCCGGCCGCTCGCTGCCGGACGGCGACGTCGCGATCATGATGGTCGAGGCCGAGGCGACGCCGAACGCCGTGACCCTGATCGCGGGCGGCGCGACCGCCCCGACCGAGGAGATCGTGGCCAGCGGCCTGGAGGCCGCGAAGCCGGCGATCCGCGAGCTGTGCCGCGCGCAGAGCGAGCTGGCCGAGGTGGCCGCCAAGCCCGTCGCCGAGTTCCCGGTGTTCCTGGACTACCAGGACGACGTCTACGAGGCGGTGGCCGACGTGGCCCGCGCCGAGGTCGCCGAGGCCCTCCAGATCGCCGGCAAGGCCGACCGCGAGGAGGCCCTCGACCGGATCAAGGCCAAGGTCGCCGAGGAGCTCGGCGGTCGCTTCGAGGGCCGGGAGAAGGAGCTCAGCGCCGCCTTCCGGTCGCTCACCAAGTCCGAGGTGCGCAACCGGGTGCTGCGCGAGCAGGTCCGCATCGACGGCCGCGGCCCGCGCGACATCCGCCCGCTGACCGCCGAGGTCGGCGTGCTGCCCCGGGTGCACGGCTCGGCGCTGTTCGAGCGCGGCGAGACCCAGATCCTGGGCGTCACCACGCTGAACATGCTGCGCATGGAGCAGATGGTGGACACCCTGTCCCCGGAGAACCGCAAGCGCTACATGCACAACTACAACTTCCCGCCGTACTCGACCGGTGAGACCGGCCGGGTCGGCTCGCCGAAGCGGCGCGAGATCGGCCACGGCGCGCTCGCCGAGCGGGCGCTGATCCCGGTGCTGCCGTCGCGCGAGGAGTTCCCGTACGCCATCCGGCAGGTCTCCGAGGCGCTCGGCTCCAACGGCTCCACCTCGATGGGTTCGGTCTGCGCCTCGACGCTGGGCCTGCTCTCCGCCGGTGTGCCGCTGAAGGCGCCGGTGGCCGGCATCGCCATGGGGCTCATCTCGGACGAGGTGGACGGCAAGACCCAGTACGTGACGCTGACCGACATCCTCGGTGCCGAGGACGCGTTCGGTGACATGGACTTCAAGGTCGCCGGCACGCCGGAGTTCGTCACCGCGCTCCAGCTCGACACCAAGCTCAACGGCATCCCGTCGGACGTGCTGGCCGCCGCGTTGCAGCAGGCGTACGAGGCCCGGCAGACCATCCTCGGCGTGATGCAGGCGGCGATCGAGGGCCCGGCCGAGATGTCGGAGCACGCGCCGCGGGTCACCACCGTCAAGATCCCGGTCGACAAGATCGGCATGGTGATCGGCCCGAAGGGGCAGACCATCAACGCGATCCAGGACGAGACCGGTGCCGAGATCTCCATCGAGGACGACGGCACGATCTACGTCGGCGCCACCAACGGCCCGTCGGCCCAGGCGGCGGTGGACCGGATCAACGGGATCGCCAACCCGACCCTGCCGAAGGCAGGGGAGCGGTTCCTCGGCACCGTCGTGAAGACCGCCGCGTTCGGCGCGTTCATCTCGCTGCTGCCGGGCCGCGACGGCCTGCTGCACATCTCCAAGGTGGGCGACGGCAAGCGGGTCGAGCGGGTCGAGGACTTCCTCAACGTGGGCGACCGGGTCGAGGTCGAGATCGCCGACATCGACGCCCGCGGCAAGATCTACCTGGACAAGGTCCGCCCGGAGGGCGCCGAGGCGCCGGCCGCCGGCGAGGCCGCTGGCGGCGAGCGTCCGGCCGGCCGGGACCGGGACGACCGGGCTCCGCGCGACCGCGGCGACCGTGAGCGCGGCGGCGACCGGGGCGGTCGCGGCCCGGGCGGCGGCGAGCGCGGCGAGGGCGGCGGCGAGGGTGGCGAGGGCGGCGAGCGTCCGCGCCGCCGCACCCGGCGCAGCTGACGCACCGCACCATCGCATCACCCACCCCTCGTCGATCTGGGAGCAACACGTGAGTCGGGCCGTCAGCGCGCCGTTTCCGCCGGATCGACGGGGGGTGGCGTCCGTCCCGGGCCCCGCAGGGGCCTCCCCCCGCAGCGCCGGGGCGGCCCGCTCCGGCGGCGCCGCCCGGGCGGTGACCCGCACCATCAGCGACGACCCGCTGGGCGGCACGGTACGACGTACCGTGCTGCCCAGCGGGCTGCGCGTGCTCACCGAGGCGATCCCGGCGATGCGCAGCGTCTCGTTCGGCGTCTGGGTCGCGGTCGGCTCCCGGGACGAGACCGGCCCGCAGGCCGGCGCGGCGCACTTCCTGGAGCACCTGCTCTTCAAGGGCACCAACAAGCGCAGCGCGCTGGACATCTCCTCCGAGATCGAGGCGGTGGGGGGCGAGACCAACGCCTTCACCACCAAGGAATACACCTGCTACTACGCCCGGGTGCTGGACGAGGACCTGCCGCTGGCCATCGACGTGATGTGCGACCTGGTCGCCGACTCGGTGCTCGAACCGGCCGACGTGGAGACCGAGCGGGGCGTGATCCTCGAGGAGATCGCCATGCACGACGACGAGCCCGGCGACGAGGTGCACGACCTCTTCGCCCGGGCCGTCTACGGCGACCACCCGCTGGGCCGGCTGATCTCCGGCACCGAGGAGACCGTCACCCCGATGACCCGGCGGCAGATCCAGGGCTTCTACCGCCGCCGCTACACCGCCCCGCAGATCGTCGTCGCCGCCGCCGGCAACCTGGACCACGCCACGGTCGTCAGGCTGGTCCGCCAGGCGCTGCGCGGCACCCCGCTGGACACCGACCCGGCGGCGCCCGCGTCGCACCGGTCGGCCACCCCGGCCGTACGCACGAAGCCCGCCACCACCCTGGTGGAGCCGAAGGAGACCGAGCAGGCGCACGTCATCCTCGGCTGCCCCGGCATCGACCGGCTCGACGAGCGGCGCTTCGCCCTGGGCGTGCTCAACAACATCCTCGGCGGCGGCATGTCGAGCCGGCTGTTCCAGGAGATCCGCGAGCGGCGCGGCCTCGCCTACTCGGTCTACTCCTACGCCAGCCAGTACGCCGACAGCGGCCTCTTCGCCGTCTACGCCGGCTGCGCCCCGGGCAAGGTCGACGAGGTGCTGGAGCTGACCCGGGCGGAACTGGCCCGGGTGGCCGCCGACGGCCTGACGGAGGCCGAGGTGGCCCGCGGCAAGGGGATGAGCAAGGGCTCGTTCGTGCTGGGCCTGGAGGACACCGGCTCGCGGATGAGCCGGCTGGCCAAGGGCGAGCTGCTCTACGGCCACCTGATGCCGGTCGACGAGCTGCTCGGCCGGGTCGACGCGGTCACCGTGGCCGACGTCAACACCCTGGCCGCCGAGCTGCTGAACCGGCCGATGTCGCTGGCCGTGGTCGGCCCGTTCGGCGCGAACGACTTCTCCGCCCGCTGACCCGTCCCCGCACCACCGCCCGGTGCCGGTCCGCCCGGGTGCGGGAGTCCCGATTGGGATAGGTTGTGCCCCGTGACTGACGAGCAGGAGAAGAGCCCGGACGAGCCGATCCGGGTCGGCGTGCTGGGCGCCCGGGGACGGATGGGCATCGAGGTGTGCCGGGCGGTGGACGCCGCCGCCGACATGGAACTGGTGGCCATGGTGGACCAGGGTGACGGCCTGTTCGCCGCGTCCGACGCCGGGGCCGAGGTGGTCGTGGACTTCACCACCCCGGACGTCGTCATGGACAACCTGCACTGGTGCGTCGACCAGGGCATCAACGCGGTGGTCGGCACCACCGGCTTCACCGAGCAGCGCTTGGAGCAGGTGCGCGGCTGGCTGGCCCGCAAGCCCGAGTTGGGCGTGGTCATCGCCCCCAACTTCGGCATCGGCGCGGTGCTGATGATGCAGTTCGCCGCCCGCGCCGCCCGGCACTTCGAGTCGGTCGAGATCGTCGAGCAGCACCATCCCCGCAAGCTGGACGCCCCGTCCGGCACCGCCACGCACACCGCGCGGCTGGTCGCGGCGGCCCGCGCCGAGGCCGGGCTCGGGCCGATGCCGGACGCCACCTCCGCCGAGGTAGCGGGCGCCCGGGGCGCCGACATCGACGGGGTACGCGTGCACGCCGTGCGCGCCACCGGCCTCGTCGCCCACCAGGAGGTGCTCCTCGGCACCGTGGGGGAGACGTTGACCATCCGGCACGACTCGTACGACCGGGTCTCGTTCATGCCCGGCGTGCTGCTGGCCGTCCGCGCGGTCCGCAACCGGCCCGGGTTGACCGTCGGACTGGACGCCCTGCTCGACTGACGGGCAAACCCGTGGCGGCGGCAGCGGGCGGCCCCTAGGCTGCCCCGATGATCGATTCTGGGCTCTCCGACCGGGCCGGGCGCCGGATCACCCTGCGCCCGGTGGACGACGACAACTGGCGGGCGGTGGCCGACGTCGCCCCGCGCGACGACCAGCGCGCGTGGGTGGCGGCGCTGGCCGCCCGCTACCTGCTGCTGACCATGCGCTCCGACGTGTGGACCTCGCTGGCGGTGTACGCGGACGAGACCGTCGTCGGGCACGTCATGTGGGGCGTCGACGACGACGGGTCTCGGTGGATCGGCGGCATGGTGGTCGACGCGGCCGAGCAGGACCGGGGCGTGGGCCGGGCGGCGGTGCGCACCCTGGCCCCGTGGCTGGGCGGCCAGGACGGCGGGCGCCCCGTCCGGCTCTCCTACCACCCCGACAACGTCCAGGCCGCCCGCCTCTACGCGAGCCTCGGCTTCGTGCCCACCGGGGCGATGGAGGACGACGAACTGGTCGTCGAGCTCCTCGCGCCCGCGCGTTCCTGACGCCCCGCCGGGCGGCGGGGCGTCACCGCGCCCCGACGGCCCGGCGACCGTCGGGTGGCGCCCCGCCCGGCAGGCTAGGGTCAGCCCTCCTCGATCACCGACAGGATGTTGCCGGCCGGATCGGTGAACCACGCGATCGTCGGCCCGTTGTCGCGCATGACGCCCTTCTCGTCCTGGGGCATGCCGGGGTAGTGCGCGAACCGCACCCCGCGCGCGGTCAGCTCGTCGACGGCCCGGTCGACGTCGTCGACGGGGAAGTTGAGCACCGTGAAGGCCGCGGGGGTGTGGTCCTCCTTCGGGTAGACCATCACGTCCCGGCCGCCGGCGAGGTGCAGCGTCAGCAGGCCGCCCATGGCGTCGTCGCGCGACACCCGCAGGCCGAGCGTGTCGGCGTAGAACCGCTCGGCCCGGCCGGTGTCGTCCACCGAGAAACTGCTCCACGCCCTCGTGTCCGCGAACATGCCTGCTGCCTCCCTCTCGTGGACGCCGTCACCGCGACCATGGGGTCACCGTAGGCGACGCCCCCGACAGTGTCCGGCGTTCCGCCGGCCCGGGCGGGCCGGGGACCGCGATCCGGCGCGGTCGGGCCGCGGCCCGTGCCGTCAGTCCCCGGGCGGCGCCGACGACCCACCCGGCGTCGGGTCCGGCAGCGTCGCCTCGGTGGGCGTCGCGTCCGCGGGGTCCGCGTCCGTGGGCACCGCCACGTGCAGGCGCACCTGCGGGACGAGCATGTCCTCCACGTCCAGCGCGCGGGCCGCCCCGTCGGGCTCCCAGCCGGTGCTGGTGAGGAACTTCCGGGTCGCCGCGTCGGCGTCGAAGGCCCAGGCCAGCGCGCGGGTGAACCCGTCGGAGCGCCACAGGTCGACGGTCGCCGCGAGCAACCGGCTGCCGTGCCCCCGCCGACCCCAGCGCGGCTCCACCAGCAGGTCCGTCACCGCGGCGACGTCCGGCCCGAGAACCTCCGCCGGCTCGCCCGGGGCGAGGGCCTCGGCGTCGGCCGGACCGGAGGCGGCGAACCCCACCAGATACGATTGCTCGGCCTGTTCGACGGCGACCAGCACCCGATGGGCGCCGGAGGGCGGCTCCTGCACGGCCGCGCTCCACCGCCGGGCTAGCCACGCCTCGTCCAGGTTGTCGAGCACGTGCCGGGGCAGGATCCGACGATAGGCGACCCGCCAGGTCGCGAGTTGGATGCGTGCGATCTCGCCGGCGTCTTCCGGACGCGCCGGGCGGACGTACCCGAGAGCCATGGGACGGAAGCCTACGCAGGGCCAGGGAGGCGATGGTGGCGCAGGGTCCCCGACGGACGATCCAGCAGGTCGTCTGCGTCGTCGCGCTCGCCGTCGCGGTGACCGCCTTCCTGTCCGTCGCGGCCGTGCGGCACGGCTTCTTCGACCTCAAGGTCTACTACGGCGCGCTGACCTGGTGGGTGCACGACGGTGGGGAGATATACGACTTCCTCAAGCCCGGCACCCAGTACGGCTTCACCTATCCGCCGTTCGCGGCCCTGGTCATGCTGCCGATGGCGTACCTGCCGTGGGCGGCGGCGATCGCGGTCAGCGTGGCCGCCAGCGTGCTGGTCACCGCCGTGCTGTTCTGGTGGCTGATCGACCCGATCTCCCGCCGCTGCGGCTGGACCCGCTGGTTCGTCCTCGCCGTGGCGCTCTGCCTGGCCGCCGCGTACGAGCCGATGCGCGAGACGGTCAACTTCGGCCAGGTCAACATGCTGCTGCTCTTCCTGGTCGCGATCGACCTGCTCCGGCTGCTGCCGGCCGGCAACCGGTGGGCCGGCGTGGGGATCGGCCTGGCCACCGCGATCAAGCTGACCCCGGGCATCTTCATCGTCTACCTGCTGGTCACCGGCCGCTGGCGGGCCGCGGTCACCTCGATGGCCACCGCGGCCGGCGTGACGCTGCTGGCCGCCGCGCTCTTCCCCGACGCCTCGCGGGAGTTCTGGACGGAGGCGCTGTGGAACACCGGCCGGGTGGGTGAGCTGGCGTTCGTCTCCAACCAGTCGCTGCGCGGCGTGGTCGCCCGGCTGAACCCGGAGCACCCGAGCACCCTGGCCTGGCTGGCGCTGGTGCTCGCCACGCTGGCGCTGTGGGCCTGGCGGTCCCGCGCCGCCGTGGCCGTCGGCGACGAGGCGACCGGCCTGGCGCTGACGGGCGCGGTGATGTGCCTGGTCAGCCCGGTCACCTGGGTGCACCACCTGGTGTGGCTGCTGCCCGCGCTGATCCTGCTGGTCGACAACGGGATGGCCGCGCCCGCCGGCAGCCGCCGGCGCCGCGTCCTGCTGGGCGCCGCGGTCGTCGGGTACGGCCTCCTGATCAGCCGGATCGTCTGGGCCTGGGAGAAGGACTTCATCGGGCTCGACGGCTTCCTCGGCAGCAACACCTACGTCTGGATCAGCCTGGCGCTGCTGGCGTTCCTGCCCATCCGTCGCCCGGGCGACGGCGGCCGGATCGGCCGCCGCTGGGCGGCGCCGGCCGGGTCAGCCGTCGAGGCGCCCGGCGTACCGCAGCTCGACCAGCCCGACCGGCGCTCGCCCGCCGGCCAGCGGCACCGGATAGGTCGACCGCTCACCGTCCGGTGACAGCCCGGCCCGCTCGAAGAACCGGCGGGCCCGGTGGTTGTCCGCCAGCACCCAGAGCCGGTGGTCGGACCAGCCCCGTTCGACCAGGCCGGCCCGCGCCGCCGCCAGCAGCGCCCGCGCCGTGCCGTCGCCCCAGCGGGCCGGCTCGACGTACATCGCCAGCAGCTCGCCGTGCGTGTGGTCGAGGTCGGCCCGGTCCTGGTTGTTGCGGTACGGCCCGAACGTGGTGAACCCGGCCAGCGTCCCGTCGGCCTCGGCGAGCAGGGTGGTGAAGGGGTGCTCCGGGTCGGCGGTGCCGAGGTCCCGGCGGCGCTGCGCCCAGGCCGTGACGTTGAGCCGCCGCAGCACCTCCTCGGGCATGATCCCGGCGTAGCCGGCCTGCCAGCCGTGGACGTGCACCCGGGCGAGCGCCTCGGCGTCGTCGGGTTCCTCGCGGCGAATCGTGAGCATGCGTCCGTTCTATGCCCCGCCGGGTGCGCGGTCCAGCGTCCGCACCGGTGTCGTACCGGTGGATTAGGGTGCCCGACGATGGCCGCACCGGAATCGCTCTCGCTCGCCCAGGCCCGTCGGGTGGCGCTCGCCGCCCAGGGCTTCGCCGACCCCGCGCCCACCGGCGCGCCCACCCGCCGGCACCTGCGCCGGGTGCTCGACCGCGTCGGGCTGATCCAGATGGATTCGGTCAACGTGCTGCAACGGGCGCACTACCTGCCGCTCTACAGCCGGCTCGGCCCCTACCCGACCGCGCTGCTCGACGACGCCGCCTACCGCCGCCCCCGGGAGCTGTTCGAATACTGGGGGCACGAGGCGTCGCTGGTCCCCGTCGGGCTGCACCCGGCGCTGCGCTGGCGGATGGCCAGGGCCCGCTCGGAGTCCTGGGGCGGGATGCGACGGATCGCCCAGGAGCAGCCCGACCTGGTCGCCTGGGTGCGCGACGAGGTGGCCGCCCGGGGGCCGCTCACGGCCGCCGACATCGAGCACGACGCGCCCCGGGAGACCGGCAACTGGGGGTGGAACTGGTCGGCGGTGAAGCGGGCGCTGGAGTACCTGTTCTGGGCGGGGGAGGTCACCGCCGCCGACCGCACCACGTCGTTCGCCCGCCGCTACGACCTGCCGGAACGGGTGCTGCCGGCCGCCGTGCTCGACGCGCCCACGCCGACCGACGCGGAGGCCTACCGCGCGCTGGTGGGCATCGCCGCGCGGTCGCTCGGGGTGGCCGCCGAGCCGGAGCTGCGCGACTACTTCCGGCTGCCGGTGGCCGGCGCCCGGCAGGCCATCGCCGACCTGGTCGAGGCGGGGGAGCTGCTGCCGGTCGCCGTGCAGGGCTGGCGGCGGCCCGCCTGGCTGCACGCCGGGGCGCGGCTGCCCCGCTGGGTGCGCGGCAACACCCTGGTCAGCCCGTTCGACCCGTTGGTCTGGGAGCGGGCCCGCACCGAGCGGCTCTTCGACTTCAGCTACCGCATCGAGATCTACGTGCCCGCGCCGCAGCGGGTGCACGGCTACTACGTGCTGCCGTTCCTGCAGGGGGAGCGGTTCACCGCCCGGGTCGACCTGAAGGCCGACCGGAAGGCCGGCGTGCTGCTGGTGCCGGCGGCCTGGGGCGAGCCGGGCGTCGATCGGGGCGAGACCGCGCTGGCGCTCGCCGCCGAGCTGCACCGCCTCGCCGGCTGGCTGGGCCTGGACGCGGTGGCCCCGCCCGCCGCCGGCGACCTGGCCGTCCCGCTGGCCGCCGCGCTGGCGGGCGTGGCCGGTGTACGGTGAGCGACGTGACGAGCGTTGACGGACCGGCCCCTCAGCCGCCTCCGCAGGCCGGCGGGGTCGACGCCCCGCCCCAGGAGCTTCCGGTGCCGCCGGGCGGCGCGTGGCCCGCGGGCGTGGCGGGCGACGGGTCCGGGCCCGGCGGCCAGGCGCCGCACTACCCGGTGCCCGAGCCGGACCGGCTCACCCGCTTCGTCGTCCGTCTCTACGAGCGCTCCCCGCGCTGGGCGGTGCCGTTGGCCGCGCTCGGCTGCGTCGCCGCCGGCATCGGCTACGCGCTGCTCAGCGACCCCACCCGCTCGGCGCCCGACGCCGCACCGACCTGCCTGCTCAAGCTCACCACGGGGCTGGACTGCCCGGGCTGTGGCGGCACCCGCGCGCTCTGGTACGTGCTGCACGCCGACCTCCCGGCCGCCGCCCGGCACCACTTCCTCTTCGTCTTCGCGCTGCCCTTCCTGGCCTACCTCTTCGTCGCCTGGGCGGGTCGGCAGGCGTTCGGTTGGCGCCTGCCCGAGCTACGGATCAGCTCCCGGGCGATCGGCGTCTTCCTGGCCGCCTGGCTGGCCTTCTCGGTGCTGCGCAACCTCCCCTGGGCACCCTTCACCTCCCTCTACGTCTGAGCCCAGCCGCCCGCGCTGCCTGTGTCGGCCGGCTGCCCTGCCCGTTTCGCCGGCCGCGCGGGCGTCACCGTGCGAGGCCAGGGCGCCTCAGCCGTCTCGGCGTGCGCGTCCTGTCGAGCTGAGTCGTTTACGACATCACGCCGCCAAGGCCCTTCCGCTCCGCGGTGGAGCCGGCCGGCGGCGGGTGAGGCTGGCCGGCGGCGGCCGGGGCCGGTTGGCGGCGGGTCGGGCCGGTCGGGGTGCGCGCTGAGGCTGCACTCGCTCGGGCCGGTGGCGGCGGGGCGGCCGACCGACGTCGCTCCCGGGCGCCCGTGGTCGGCCCGGCGTATCCACGACTCGTCGCCGCTCGCCGATGTCGTAGACGATTCAGCTCGACAGCGCGCGGGAGGGGATGCCGGCCGGCCGTGCGCCAGTCGCGGCGTCCGACAGTGGAACGAGGCGCGCCCCGCGTGTGCGACAGCCCGGCCGCATGGTCGACAGCCCGGCGGAGCGGTCGACAGCGCACCGTCATCGACAGCGCACCGTCATCGACATTGCACCGTGATCGACATTGCACCGGGCGAGCCTGGCTTGGGCGGGCCGGCTCCCCGCCACTACAGTGCCAGGAATGCCGGAGATGGTGCAGCCCCAGGTCAAGCTCATCGCGTGGACCCACTTCGAGGCTCCCGACGAGGTGCCGTGGTCGACCGACGCCGAGGGCGGCCAGGCCCTCGCGGAGTTCGCCGGCCGGGCCTGCTACCAGAGCTGGAAGAAGCCGAACCCGGCCACCGCCACCAACGCGGGCTACCTCGCGCACATCCTGGAGGTCGGCCACCTGAGCGTGCTGGAGCACGGCTCGGTCAGCTTCTACTTCAGCGGGGTGTCCCGCTCCTTCACCCACGAGCTGATCCGGCACCGGCACTTCTCGTACTCCCAGCTCTCCCAGCGGTACGTGCCGGAGCGCGACGCCGCCATGGTCGAGCCCTCGGTGATCGCCGACGACCCGGAGCTGCACAAGAAGTTCGTGGAGGCCGCCGAGGCGAGCGTGCGCGCGTACAACGAGTTGCTGGAGGGGCTGGAGCGGCGCTTCGCCGACGTGGAGAACGCTACGCTGCGGCGCAAGCAGGCCCGCCAGGCGGCCCGCGCGGTGCTGCCCAACGCCACCGAGACCCGCATCGTGGTCACCGGCAACTACCGGGCCTGGCGGCACTTCATCGCCATGCGCGCGACGGAGCACGCCGACGTGGAGATCCGTGAGCTGGCGGTGGAGTGCCTGCGGCAGCTCCAGGGCGTCGCCCCGAACGTCTTCGCCGACTTCGTCATCTCGGCCCTGCCCGACGGCACCGAGGTCGCGGCGAGCCCGCACGCCGAGTTGTCCTGAGGCCTTCCCCGGCGGGGCGTCGGTGGTCGTCCGCTAGGTTGGTGGCATGACGCACGACCACCCTGACACGCCCGCCCGGGCGGTGTCCCGCCCCTTCGGGCGAGTGCTCACGGCCATGGTGACCCCGTTCACCGCCGATGGCTCGCTCGACCTCGACGGCGCCGCGCGGCTCGCCAGCTACCTGGTCGACGAGCAGGGCAACGACGCGCTGGTGGTCAACGGCACCACCGGCGAGTCGCCGACCACCACCGAGGCGGAGAAGGAACGGCTGATCCGGGCCGTGGTGGAGGCCGTCGGTGACCGCGCCAAGGTCGTGGCCGGGGTCGGCACCAACGACACCCGGCACACCATCGAGCTCTCCGCGGCCGCCGAGAAGGCGGGCGCGCACGGCCTGCTCGTGGTCACCCCCTACTACAACAAGCCGCCGCAGAGCGGGCTGCTGCGGCACTTCACCGCCGTCGCGGACGCCACCGGCCTGCCGGTGATGCTCTACGACATCCCGCACCGCGCGGGCGTGCCGATCGACACCGAGACGATGGTGCGCCTGGCCGAACACGGCCGGATCGTCGCGGTGAAGGACGCCAAGGGCGACCTGACCGCCACGAGCTGGGTCACCAGCCGGACGAACCTCGCCTTCTACAGCGGCGAGGACTCGCTCACCCTGCCCTCGCTGGCCGTGGGCGCGGTCGGTGTGGTCGGCACCTCGACCCACTTCACCGGCGCGCTCACCAAGCAGATGATCGAGGCGTACGACGCGGGGGACACCGCCACCGCGCTGAGCCTGCACCGGCGGCTGCTGCCGCTGTTCACCGGCATCTTCCGTACCCAGGGCGTGATCCTGGTGAAGGCGGGCCTGGCGGCCGCCGGGAAGCCTGCCGGACCGGTGCGTTCGCCGCTGGTCGACGCCACCGACGACGAGATCGCCCAGCTCCGCGCCGACAGCGCGGCGGCGGGCCTGGAACTGCCCGAATGACCCAACGACACGATGGACGCCGGATGCCGGCGTCGCAGAATGAGGTGGACGCGTGACCGAGGCGCACTTCGAGACGGAACTGCCCCCGCCACTGCCGGAGGGTGGGCTGCGGATCATCCCGCTCGGCGGGCTCGGCGCCATCGGTCGCAACATGACCGTCTTCGAGTACGACGGCAAGCTGCTGGTGGTCGACTGCGGGGTGCTCTTCCCCGACGTCGAGCAGCCCGGGGTCGACCTGATCCTGCCCGACTTCGGTCCGATCCTGGACCGGCTCGACGACGTCCAGGCGATCGTGCTGACCCACGGCCACGAGGACCACATCGGCGCGGTGCCCTACCTGCTCGCGCACAAGCCCGACATCCCGCTGGTCGGCTCCCAGTTCACCCTCGCCCTGGTCGAGGCGAAGCTCGCCGAGCGGCGGATCCAGCCCTACACGCTGACCGTTCGGGAGGGCGGCCGGGAGCGGCTCGGCCCGTTCGAGTGCGAGTTCTTCGCGGTCAACCACTCGATCCCCGACGCGCTCGCGGTGGCCATCCGCACGCCGGCCGGCCTGGTGCTGCACACCGGCGACTTCAAGATGGACCAGCTCCCGCTGGACGGCCGGATCACCGACCTGGCCGGGTTCGCCCGGCTCGGCGCCGAGGGCGTGGACCTGCTGCTCTCGGACTCCACCAACGCGGAGATCCCCGGCTTCGTCACGCCCGAGCGGGAGATCGGGCCGGTGCTCGACTCGATCTTCGCGAAGGCCAAGGGACGGATCATCGTCGCCTCGTTCGCCTCGCACGTGCACCGGGTGCAGCAGGTCTTCGACTCCGCCGCCGAGCACGGCCGCAAGGTCGCCCTCATCGGCCGCTCCATGGTCCGCAACATGGGCATCGCCCGCGACCTGGGGCTGCTCAACATCCCGGCCGGGCTGGTCATCGGGATCGAAGAGGCGACGAACATGCCGCCCGAGCAGATGGTGCTGATGTCCACCGGTTCGCAGGGCGAGCCGATGAGCGCCCTGGGCCGGATGGCCAGCGGCGACCACCGGCACATCACCATCGCCCCCGGCGACACGGTGGTGCTCGCCTCGTCGCTGGTGCCCGGCAACGAGACCTCGGTCTACCGGGTGATCAACCGGCTGGCCCGGGCCGGCGCCGTGGTGGTGCACAAGGACGTGGCCAAGGTGCACGTCTCCGGTCACGCCCCCGCCGGCGAGCTGCTCTACCTGCTCAACGTGGTCCGTCCCAGCAACCTGATGCCGGTGCACGGCGAGTGGCGGCACCTGCGCGCGCACGCCCGGCTCGGCATCGAGTCCGGCGTCGCCCCCGACCGGGTGGTGCTCTGCGAGGACGGCGACGTCGTCGACCTCGTCGAGGGCCGGGCCAGCCTCGTCGGGCACGTGAAGAGCCGCTACGTCTACGTCGACGGCCTCGCCGTCGGCGACGTCAGCGAGTCGCTGCTCACCGAGCGCCGGATCCTCGGCGACGGCGGGTTCATCGCCACCACCGTGGTGGTCGACTCGGTGACCGGCAAGGTGGTGGGCGGCCCGACCCTGTCGGCGAAGGGCTTCTCCGAGGACCCGGAGGCGTTCAGCCCGGTGATCCCGCTGGTCACCGAGGCCCTGAACCGGGCGGCCTCCGACGGCATCACCGACCCGCACCAGCTCCAGCAGATCGTCCGGCGCACCGTGGGGCGGTGGGTGAACGACGCGTACCGGCGCCGGCCCATGATCGTCCCCACCGTCGTCGAGGTCTGACCCGCGCCGCCGCGACGCCCGCCCGCACCCCCGTGTGCCGGCGGGCGTCGGGCCGTCGGCGTCAGGGCAGCGCGGCCACCGCCTCGGCGTACGCGACGGCGGTCTCCACGGCCGCGTCGAGCAGGACCGTGAGCTGGGCGGGGGCCACCCCGTGCGCCAGGTCGGTGGCGACGTGGCCCGCCAGCATCAGCTCGCCCTCCTCCTCGTGCACGTACGCCTTCGGCAGCAGCCGGTCGTGGTTCCAGGCGTTGCAGAAGGCGTACGCCTCCGCGAGCCGGTCGGCCGGCAGTCGGCGGCTCGCCACGGACCGGGCCTGGAGGATCTCGCCCCGCTCGCCGGCCCGCCGGAACTGGATCAGCGCCTCGCCCCAGCGGCCCGTCACGGCCCCCCGGTCGTCCACGGCGTACCGGTCCCCGCGCCGGTCCAGCGCGGCGGTGATCATCGCCACGCTCAGCGGGCGGGGCTCCCCGTCCGGCGGCTCCTCGTCGGGCGGGTCGCCGGCGTCGTCGCCGGCCTCGTCGGGCGGCAGGGGCACCGGTGCGGCGGCCGGCCGCTCGGCCAGCCAGGACGCGATCCGGCCGGACTGGTGGCCGGTGCCGTTGCGGGCGTCGAAGCTGCCGGCCAGCGCGGTGGCCACCCCGAGCAGGGTGGCGCCGAGCGTGGCCACGTCGAGCTCGGCGGCCGGCCGCACCCCGTACGCCGGGCGGTGCACCGTCCGCCCGCCGAGCCCCGCCTCCACAGCCAGGGCGCAGACCAGCGCCCCGGCGGCGGCGAACTCCATCGCGGACAGGTCGTCGTGTGGCCGGTCCAGCCGGGGCAGTTGCTCGGCGAGGACGTCGAGGCCCCGGGCGGGGTGCCCGGCCAGCGCGCACCACCGCAGGTGCGCGGCGAGGAGCCCGAAGGCGGCCCGCTCCCGCCGGTGCCGCCGGTACGCCCGGACGTGCGCCTCGGCCGCCCGCTCCGGCTGGCCGGCCCGCAGCCAGGACAGCAGGCCGGCGACCAGCGTCCGCTCCGGCTGCTCGGAGCAGTCGACGACGCCGTGCGGGGCGTCCGCCAGGGCGGCCAGCGCGGCCGGATGGTCGCCCCACCCGGCGAGCAGTTCCGCCCGGCGGGCCGACGCGCAGTCCGGGCAGCCGCCGACCGGCCCCGGGTCGGCCGTCGACCACTCGTCGTACCACCGGCGGGCCGTCGGCTCGTCGCCGAGATGGTCGGCGATGCGGCAGCGCAGCTCGGCGACCGCCGCCGGGTCGTCGGCGGCGCGCGCGGCGAGGTCGTCCAGCATGGCGCGCGCCTGGTCCAGCCCGACCCGCGGTGAGCCGAGCAGGGCCTCGACCGCGTGCCGCCGGTAGCGCCGCAGCAGCTCGGCCTCGTCTCCCGTGAGCAGGTCGGGGCGGCGGTCCGCGGCGGCGAGGCAGCGGCGCACCGGCTCGACCAGCCGCCACCGCTCCCCGTGTAGGAGGTACGCCTCGATCAGCGCGAACCGGGCCGCCAGCGCGGTCCGGTCGTCGCCCGTGGCGTCGGCGTGCGCGGCGATCCGCTCCAGCTCGCCGCTGCGGGCCTCGCCGTCGGGGGTGTCCCGGGCGTCGGCGAGCGCCCCGGCCAGCGCGGGGTCGGGCGCCCGGCCCCCACGCCGCAGCCCGCTCCACCAGCCCGGCAGCCCGAACGGGTCGAGGCCGCGACCGGCCAGGTCCCCGCCGCGGCCCGTCACGCCACCACCCCGCCGGGCAGCCGGGCCACCTCGGTGGCGAGCTGGCAGCCGGTGGCGATGCCGCAGTCGAGCAACTGGTCGAGCTGGTGCGCGGTGACGCCGCGTTCCAGGTCGGTGATGACCTCGCCGCAGACCCGGGCCCGCCCGTCGTCCTCGACGTGCACGAACGCCTTGGGCCAGAGCCGGTCGTGGTTCCAGGCGTTGCAGAAGGCGTGCAGCGCCGGCACGTACTCGATCGGGAACGTCGGCGCGGTCAGGGTGCGGACCTGGAGCACCTCCCCGGCGGTGCCGGGCCGCAGGAACCAGATCAGGCTGTCGTCCCAGCGGCCGACCAGGTCGCCGTCGGCGTCGGCCCCGACGCGGTAGCCCCGGCTGCGCAGCACGGCGGCGATCAGCTCGCCGGTCAGCGGTTCCAGCGCCCCCGGGTGCCCGGACAGGGGGCCGTCCCGACCGTCCTCGATTCCCGGCGACGCCATGGGGGCATCCCTTCTGAGGCAGATATCACGCGACGCGGCGGGGCCCGCGCTGCGACACGCGGACACGACCCGGAAAGGCGGCGATCTGCCGGGTCACGCCATTAGGTTGATGCTATGGCGGGCCGTACCTCTCAGGCGAGCCGGCGACGCGGCGCGTCGCCGCGTGGCACCACGAACAGTCGTGCCCGTCAGCCGGCGAAGAAGACCGGCCGCGCGGCGCCCCGGCGGCGACCGGCGGCCCGGCCGGGTCCGGGGCTGGTCGTCGGGCAGGCCGCCCGCGCGCTCTGGATGGGGCTGGCGCACGGCCTCGGCTGGGCGTTCCGGCAGGCCGGCTCCGCCCGGGGCCTCGACCCGGAGCAGCGCCGCGACGGCGCGGGCCTGCTGGTCTTCGGCCTCGCCCTGCTCAGCGCGGTGGCCGTCTGGTTCTCCGGCGCCGGCCCGGTCGGCGCGCGGCTGGCCGACACCTTCCGGCTCTTCCTCGGGGCGATCTCGGTCGTGGTGCCGGTGCTGCTGATGATCGGCGCCTGGCGGCTGATGCGCGAGCCCGTCGATCCCGAGCACCGCGGCCGGGGCCTGGTCGGCTGGACCTCGATGCTGGTCGCCACCGCCGCGATGCTGCACATCGGGCAGGACCCGGCGGACGCGGGCCAGCGCGACTTCGCCGGCGGCCTGGTCGGCGCCGGCGTCGGCAGCCTGATGGAGCGCGCGGTGACCGCCTGGGTGGCCGTGCCGCTGCTGATCCTGCTGCTGGTCTTCGGCCTGCTGGTGGTCACCGCGACCCCGATCAACAAGGTCCCGGAGCGGCTCGGCCTGCTGTTCGGCACCCGGATCGTTCCACCGGTCCTGGAGGAGACGGACGAGGCGCCCGCCAAACCCGCTCCCCGCAAGCGCGCGACGAAGCGGGCGGCCCCGCCGCCGCTCGACCCGGAGGAGTTCGACGAGGGCCTCGACGGGGTGGACCTCCAGGACACCCTGGTGCTGCCCCGCAAGCCTCCGGGCAGGGTCCCGGCCAGCCGCAAGCCGGCCGAGCCGCCGGAGCACTCGCCCGCCCCGACCCGGGCCGAGCAGCTCGCGCTGACCGGGCTGGCGGGCGACTACACGCTGCCGCCGGCGAACATGCTCGGCAGCGGCGCGGCCCCGAAGTCCCGGAGCAAGGCCAACGACGAGGTGATCGTCGCGCTCACCGGCGTCTTCGAGCAGTTCGGCGTGGACGCCGCCGTCACCGGCTTCACCCGCGGGCCGACCGTCACCCGCTACGAGGTGGAGCTGGGCCCGGGCGTCAAGGTCGAGCGGATCACCCAGCTCTCCCGCAACATCGCGTACGCGGTGAAGTCGCCCGACGTGCGGATCCTCAGCCCGATCCCGGGCAAGAGCGCGGTCGGGGTGGAGATCCCGAACACCGATCCGGAGAACGTGGCGCTCGGCGACGTGCTGCGGTCGCGGGCGGCCACCAGCGACCACCACCCGATGGTGGTGGCGCTCGGCAAGGACATCGAGGGCGGCTACGTGGTGGCCAACCTCGCCAAGATGCCGCACATCCTGATCGCCGGCGCGACCGGCGCGGGCAAGTCGTCCTGCCTGAACTCGCTGCTGGTGTCCATCCTGACCCGGGCCACCCCGGACGAGGTGCGGCTGCTGCTGATCGACCCGAAGCGGGTCGAGATGACCGGCTACGAGGGCATCCCGCACCTGGTCACCCCGATCGTGACCAACGCCAAGAAGGCGGCCGACTCGCTGGAGTGGGTCGTCCGCGAGATGGACATGCGCTACGACGACCTCGCCGCCAACGGGGTCCGGCACATCGACGACTTCAACCGTAAGGTGCGCAACGGCGAGATCAAGGCGCCGCCGGGCAGCGAGCGGGAGATGCGCCCGTACCCGTACCTGCTGGTGATCGTGGACGAGCTGGCCGACCTGATGATGGTCGCCCCGCGCGACGTGGAGGACTCGGTCGTCCGGATCACCCAGCTCGCCCGCGCGGCCGGCATCCACCTGGTGCTGGCCACCCAGCGTCCGTCGGTCGACGTGGTCACCGGCCTGATCAAGGCGAACGTGCCGTCCCGGCTGGCGTTCGCCACCTCCTCGCTGGCCGATTCCCGGGTCATCCTCGACCAGCCGGGCGCGGAGAAGCTGCTCGGCCGCGGCGACGGACTGTTCCTGCCGATGGGCGCCTCGAAGCCGATCCGGATCCAGGGCGCCTGGGTGACCGAGCGCGAGATCGCCGACGTGGTCAAGTTCTGCAAGGATCAGCGCGAGCCGGAGTTCCGCCCGGACGTGCTGGCCCCGGCGCAGGACAACAAGAAGAAGGTCGACGAGGAGATCGGCGACGACCTCGACCTGCTGGTGCAGGCGGTCGAGCTGGTGGTCACCTCGCAGTTCGGTTCGACCTCGATGCTCCAGCGCAAGCTGCGGGTCGGTTTCGCCAAGGCGGGGCGGCTGATGGACCTCATGGAGACCCGGGGCGTGGTCGGCCCGTCGGAGGGCTCCAAGGCCCGCGACGTGCTGGTCAAGCCGGACGAGCTGGAGGAGGTCCTGGCCGGCCTGCGCGGCGGCGAGGACTAGGCCCGCCGACGCCCGGTGGCGGGAGGGCGAGGACTGGGCCCGCCGACGCCCGCTGGTGGGAGGGCGCCGTGCACGCGACGGGCCCGCCGGCTCGCCGGCGGGCCCGTTCTCCGCTGGGGGAGCGGCGGGGTCAGTTGACGATCGCGTTGACGATCAGCAGGCTGAGGACGATGGCGACCACGTTGGCGGCCGCGGCGTACCAGCCGAGCGGCTTGTCGCCCAGCACGGCGCCGACGATGCCCAGGACCAGCCCGATCACGCCGAAGACGAGTGGGTTGAGCAAGAGCGCGAGGACCGCGAAGACGAAGCCCAGGATCGTGCAGATGCGGGCGGCGTTGGTGCGCGGGCGGGCGGTCGAGTGCGTGTCGGCCATGTCTGCCTCCGTGGGTGAGAGCCTTTCCGGTGCCAGGCACAGCTCTACCCACTGTGGTGGTTCGTCACGCCTGGCCCGGAGCGACGCCGGTCAGTGCAGGACCTTCAGTCCGACGACTCCGGCGACCACCAGCAGCAGGCAGGCGATCCGGGGCAGGCTGGCCGGCTCGTCCAGCGCCAGCATGCCGACCAGGGCGGTGCCGACCACGCCGATGCCGACCCAGACGGCGTAGCCGGTGCCGACCGGGATCTCGCGCAGCGCGTACGCCAGGCCGGCCATGCTGAGCACCAGGGTCACCCCGAAGACCAGCGACGGGACGAGCCGGGTGAAGCCGGCGCTGCGGTCGAGGGCGACCGCCCACGCGGTCTCGAGAAGTCCGGAGATCACCAGCACGATCCAGGCCATGGCGGATCACCTCTGCGTTGCTGCCCGGACCGTCGGGCCGGGACGAGTGGGCTCGGTACACACGCGGGGCGTCTTGGCCTGACCGGGTACGCCCACCACTCGTCCGGGGCGGCCCTCGGGCCGCCACGACCGACGTTAGCACCGGCCGGACGGCGCCCGGGGTGAGTCGGGCCACCACCGGTTGACGTGAACCTTGCTTCAACTTGCAGTATCGGGTCCATGCCGCTGCTCTTCTCCGATCCCGAGGTCGCCGCCGTGCTGGACGCCCCCACCACGGTGGCCGCGATGCGGGACGCCCTGCTCGCCGCGTACGCCGGCCGCCTGGTGGCCCCGCCCCGGGCCGCCGCGCCGCTGGGCGGGGGACGGATGGTGCTCACCGCCGGCCACCTCACCGGCGAGTGGTACGGCTTCCGCTCGTACGACACGTTCGGGCACCCGGAGGGGGAGCAGGTGGTCGTGCTGCACGACGGGCGTACCGGGGCCGTCCGGGCGGTGGCGGTCGGACAGGAGTTGGGCTCCCGGCGTACCGGCGGTCTCGGCGGGGTGGCCGTGGACGCCCTGGCCCGGCCGGACGCCGCCACCCTGGGCGTGATCGGCGCGGGCGGGCAGGCGTGGACCCAGGTCTGGGCCGCCGCCGCCGTCCGTCCGCTGCGCGAGGTCACCGTGCACAGCCGCTCCGCCGCCCGGCGGGAGGCGTTCGCCGCCCGGGTCCGCGCCGAGCTGGGCGTGCCGGCGCGGGCCGTGGACTCGGCGCGGGCCGCCGTCCGGCACCGCGACGTCGTGGTGCTCGCCACCACCGCCGTCACCTCCGTGCTCGACGCCGCCGACCTGGCCCCCGGCACCCACGTCAACGCGGTCGGCTTCAAGCAGGTCGACCGGCACGAGTTCGGCACCGACCTGCTGGACGCCGCCGACCTGCTGGTCACCGACTCGCCGGCGCAGGCCGCCGCGTACGACCCGCCGATGCTGGCGACGCTGCCCGCGTACGCCGGGCGGTTGCGCGACCTGGGGGCGGTGCTGGCCGGCGCCGTCCCCGGCCGGACCGGCGCGGACCAGGTCTCGGTCTTCTGCTCGACCGGCCTGGCCGGCACGGAGGTCTTCCTGCTCGACCGGCTGGTCGGCGTCGGCGCGGCGGCGGTCTGAGCCGGCCGGGCCGGCGGGGAGCGTGCGGCGGCGACGCGGCGGCCCGCCGTTGACGGCCGCCACCCGCCCGCCCGGTACCCTCGGATGGTGTCTGCGACCCCCCCTTCCCCGACCGACGGCCGCCGCGTCGCCCTGCTGACCCTGGGCTGTGCCCGCAACGAGGTCGACTCGGAGGAGCTGGCCGCCCGGCTGCACGCCGACGGCTGGCAGGTCACCACCGATGGCGAGGGCGCCGACGTGGTGGTCGTCAACACGTGCGGCTTCGTGGAGAAGGCGAAGCAGGACTCCATCCAGACCCTGCTGGCCGCCGCCGACACCGGCGCCAAGGTGGTCGCCGCGGGCTGCATGGCCGAGCGGTACGGCCGCGAGCTGGCCGACAGTCTCCCCGAGGCGCAGGCGGTGCTGAGCTTCGACGACTACCCGGACATCGCCGCCCGGCTGGACGCGGTGGTCGCCGGCGAGCGGATCGGTGCGCACACCCCGCGCGACCGGCGCGAGCTGCTGCCCCTCACCCCCGTCTCCCGGCGGGACAGCGGGGTGTCGCTGCCCGGCCACGGCACCCCGGTCCGGGGTGTCACGCAGACCGACGAGCACACCCCCGCCCACCTGCGCCAGGTGCTGCGCCACCGGCTCGACACCGGCCCGGTCGCCTCGCTCAAGCTGGCCAGCGGCTGCGACCGGCGCTGCGCGTTCTGCGCCATCCCCGCCTTCCGCGGCGCGTTCGTCTCCCGTACGCCGGACGAGCTGCTCGCCGAGGCGGAGTGGCTGGCCCGGACCGGCGTACGCGAGCTGGTGCTGGTCAGCGAGAACTCCACCTCCTACGGCAAGGACCTGGGCGACCCGCGGGCGCTGGAGAAGCTGCTGCCCCAGCTCGCCGCGATCGACGGCGTCGTCCGGGTGCGGGCGAGCTACCTCCAGCCCGCCGAGACCCGACCCGGCCTGGTCGAGGCGATCGCCACCACGCCCGGCGTGGCGCCCTACTTCGACCTGTCGTTCCAGCACTCGAGCGAGCCGGTGCTGCGCCGGATGCGCCGCTTCGGCTCCACCGACCGGTTTTTGGAGCTGTTGGCGAGCGCCCGCGCGCTGGCCCCCGACGCGGGCGCGCGGAGCAACTTCATCGTCGGTTTCCCCGGCGAGACCCGCGCCGACTACCAGGAGCTGGTCCGGTTCCTGACCGAGGCCCGGCTCGACGCGATCGGGGTGTTCGACTACAGCGACGAGGACGGCACCGAGGCCGCCGGGCTGTCCGGCAAGGTCTCCGCCGCCACGGTCAAGCGCCGCTACGACAGGCTCAGCGCGCTCGCCGACGAGCTCTGCTCGCAGCGCGCCGAGGAACGCCTGGGCTCGACGGTCGAGGTGCTCGTCGACTCGGTCGACGACGGCGTGGTCGAGGGTCGGGCGGCCCACCAGGCCCCCGAGGTCGACGGCTCGACCACCCTCGTCGCCCCGTCCGGCGCCGGGGTGGACCTGGCCGCGCTGCGCCCGGGCGACCTGGTGCGGGCCACGGTCACGGGCACCGAAGGGGTGGACCTCGTCGCGGTCCCGGATGAGATGATCTCGGCTGCGCCCGGCGCAACACGGTGACGGCGGGCCCGGACGGAGCGGGGGAGCCACGTGGTGGGGTGCCAGGTGCGCCACGGGGGCCGGAGCGGGGTGCGACGGTGACCGGGGCGACGGACTCGACGCCCGCGCCGGTGGTGGCCCGGGTGCCCGTGCTGAACGCGGCCAACGCGCTCACCGCGTTGCGGCTGGCCCTGGTGCCGGTCTTCGCGGCGTCCGTGGTCATCTCCGCGATGACGCACGCCGGCTGGCGGATGGTCGCCTGTCTGGTCTTCGCCGTCGCCTCCGCGACCGACCTGGTGGACGGCTGGATCGCCCGCCGGTTCGCCCTGGTCACCTCGGTGGGCAAGGTCGCCGACCCGATCGCGGACAAGGCGCTCACCGGGGCCGCGCTGCTGCTGCTCTCCTGGTACGACCAGCTGCCCTGGTGGGTGACCGCCGTGATCCTCGTCCGCGAGCTGGGCATCACCGCGCTGCGCTTCTGGGTGATCCGGCACGGCGTGATCGCGGCCAGCCGGGGCGGCAAGATCAAGACTGCGCTCCAGATCCTGGCCATCACGTGGTACCTGTGGCCGATGCCGGCCGCGCTCGCCGCCGTCGGCCCGTGGATCATGGCCGCCGCG
>NZ_JBPQTK010000097.1:0-23427 GCF_051386315.1 Micromonospora sp. URMC 107 | reverse complement strand
GGCATCGACCTGTCCCGGCGCGAGCCGGCCCCCCACCCCACCCACTAGCTAGCAGTACAGACGACGACATAGGGGACATAGTGCTCGACGTCAACTTCTTCGACGAGCTGCGCATCGGCCTCGCCACCGCTGACGACATCCGTCAGTGGTCGCACGGTGAGGTCAAGAAGCCTGAGACGATCAACTACCGCACCCTGAAGCCGGAAAAGGACGGGCTCTTCTGCGAGAAGATCTTCGGTCCGCAGCGGGACTGGGAGTGCTACTGCGGTAAGTACAAGCGGGTCCGGTTCAAGGGCATCATCTGCGAGCGCTGCGGCGTCGAGGTGACCCGGTCGAAGGTCCGTCGTGAGCGGATGGGGCACATCGAGCTCGCCGCTCCCGTGACCCACATCTGGTACTTCAAGGGCGTGCCGAGCCGGCTGGGCTACCTGCTGGACCTCGCCCCCAAGGACCTCGAAAAGATCATCTACTTCGCCTCGTACGTCGTGACCAGCGTTGACGCCGAGTCGCGTCACCGTGACCTCTCGACGATCGAGAACGAGATCCTGGCCGAGAAGCGGCAGGCCGAGAACAGCCGCGACTCGGAGATCGAGAAGCGGGCCACCAAGCTCGAGGCCGACCTGGCCGAGCTGGAGGCCGAGGGTGCCAAGGCGGACGTCCGGCGCAAGGTCAAGGAGGGCGGAGAGCGCGAGATGCGCCAGATCCGCGACCGGGCCCAGCGCGAGATCGACCGCCTGGACGAGGTGCTGGACACCTTCCGCAAGCTGGAGCCGAAGCAGCTCGTCACCGACGAACTGCTCTACCGCGAGCTGCGGGACCGGTTCGGCGAGTACTTCACCGGCGGCATGGGCGCCGAGGCCATCAAGGCACTGGTCCAGAACATGGACCTCGACGCCGAGGCCGAGAGCCTGCGCGAGACCATCCGCTCCGGCAAGGGCCAGCGGAAGATCCGGGCGCTCAAGCGGCTCAAGGTCGTCGCGGCGTTCCTGAACACCCGCAACTCGCCGCTCGGCATGGTGCTCGACTGCGTGCCGGTCATCCCGCCGGACCTGCGCCCGATGGTGCAGCTCGACGGTGGCCGCTTCGCGACCTCCGACCTGAACGACCTGTACCGCCGCGTGATCAACCGGAACAACCGCCTCAAGCGGCTGATCGACCTCGGCGCGCCCGAGATCATCGTCAACAACGAGAAGCGGATGCTCCAGGAGGCCGTCGACGCGCTGTTCGACAACGGCCGTCGCGGCCGGCCGGTCACCGGGCCGGGCAACCGCCCGCTGAAGTCGCTCTCCGACATGCTCAAGGGCAAGCAGGGCCGGTTCCGGCAGAACCTGCTGGGCAAGCGCGTCGACTACTCCGGCCGTTCGGTCATCGTCGTCGGCCCGAAGCTCAAGCTGCACCAGTGCGGCCTGCCCAAGCAGATGGCGCTGGAGCTGTTCAAGCCGTTCGTGATGAAGCGGCTGGTCGACCTCAACCACGCGCAGAACATCAAGTCCGCCAAGCGGATGGTCGAGCGGCAGCGGCCGGTCGTGTGGGACGTGCTGGAAGAGGTCATCGGCGAGCACCCGGTCCTGCTGAACCGGGCGCCGACCCTGCACCGCCTGGGCATCCAGGCCTTCGAGCCGCAGCTCGTCGAGGGCAAGGCCATCCAGATCCACCCGCTGGTCTGCACCGCGTTCAACGCCGACTTCGACGGCGACCAGATGGCGGTGCACGTGCCGCTGTCCGCCGAGGCCCAGGCCGAGGCGCGGATCCTGATGCTGTCGTCGAACAACATCCTCAAGCCCGCCGACGGCAAGCCCGTCACCATGCCCACCCAGGACATGGTCATCGGCCTCTACCACCTCACCCACCTCACGGCGGGCGAGAAGGGCGAGGGTCGGGCGTTCAGCTCGGACGCCGAGGCACGGATGGCGTACGACAACGGCGAGCTGCACCTCCAGGCCCCGGTGAAGATCCGCCTGCGTGGCGTGGTCGGGGTCGACAACGGTGCCGGCGCCGAGGCGTGGACCGCCCCGGAGGGCTGGGTCGAGGGCGAGCCGCTGACCGTGGAGACGACCCTCGGCCGGGTGCTGTTCAACGAGACGCTGCCGCAGGGCTACCGCTTCGTGAACTACGAGATCCGCAAGGGTCAGCTCTCCGCGATCGTCAACGACCTCGCCGAGCGCTTCCCCAAGGTGGCGCTGGCCGCCACCCTGGACGGGCTCAAGGAGGCCGGCTTCCACTGGGCCACCTGGTCCGGCGTGACGATCGGCATGGAGGACGTCATCGCCCCGCCGCGCAAGCGGGAGATCCTGGAGCGGTACGAGAAGGAAGCCGACCAGATCGACAAGCAGTACCAGCGCGGTCTGATGACCCCGGAGGAGCGTCGCGGCGAGCTCATCCAGATCTGGACCAAGGCGACGAACGAGGTCGCCAAGGAGATGGACACCGCCCTGCCGCAGGAGAACCCGCTGTGGAAGATGATCAACTCGGGTGCCCGCGGTAACCTCCTCCAGCTCCGGCAGATCGCGGCGATCCGTGGTCTGGTGGCCAACCCGAAGGGCGAGATCATCCCGCGGCCGATCAAGGCCAGCTACCGGGAGGGTCTGTCCGTGCTGGAGTACTTCATCTCCACGCACGGTGCCCGCAAGGGTCTCGCGGACACCGCCCTGCGTACCGCCGACTCGGGTTACCTGACCCGTCGTCTGGTGGACGTCTCGCAGGACGTCATCATCCGCGAGGAGGACTGCGGCACCGACCGCGCCATCCCGATGCAGATTGGTCAGAGGATCGACGCGAGCGGTCAGGAGGCCGCCGGAGGCGGCACCCTGGTCGTGCACGAGCACGCCGAGACCAGCGTGCACGCGCGGACGCTGGCCGACGACATCAAGGGGCCGGACGGCGTCGTCGTCGCCGAGCGCGGCCAGGACATCAACTCGATCCTGGTCGACAAGATCGTCGCCGCCGGGGTGGAGACGGTCCGGGTGCGCAGCGTGCTCACCTGCGAGTCGAAGCTGGGCGTCTGCGGTGCGTGCTACGGCCGTTCGCTGCCGACCGGCAAGACCGTGGACGTCGGCGAGGCGGTCGGCATCATCGCCGCCCAGTCGATCGGTGAGCCGGGTACGCAGCTGACGATGCGTACCTTCCACACCGGTGGTGTCGCGGGTGAGGACATCACCCAGGGTCTGCCCCGTGTCCAGGAGATCTTCGAGGCCCGGGTCCCGAAGGGCAAGGCGCCCATCGCCGACACCCCCGGTCGGATCCGGATCGAGGACGGCGAGCGCTCGCGGAAGATCATCGTGGTGCCGGACGACGGCAGCGACGAGATCGTCTACGACAAGATCTCCAAGCGGGTCCGGCTGCGGACCCACGACGGCGGTCACGTCGCGGTCGGTGAGAAGCTGACCGAGGGCACCATCGACCCGCACGAGCTGCTGCGGATCATGGGTCCGCGGGCGGTCCAGGTCCACCTGACCAGTGAGGTCCAGGAGGTCTATCGCTCGCAGGGTGTGCTCATCCACGACAAGCACATCGAGATCATCATCCGCCAGATGCTCAAGCGGGTGACGGTCATCGACTCCGGCTCGACCGAGTTCCTGCCGGGCGTGCTGGTCGACCGGGCGCTGTTCGAGTCGGAGAACCGCCGACTCGTCTCCGAGGGCGGCGAGCCCGCCGCCGGTCGTCCGGTGCTGATGGGTATCACCAAGGCCTCGCTGGCCACCGACTCCTGGCTCTCGGCGGCCTCCTTCCAGGAGACCACCCGGGTGCTGACCGACGCGGCGATCAACTCGCGCAGCGACTCGCTCGTCGGCCTCAAGGAGAACGTGATCATCGGTAAGCTCATCCCGGCCGGTACGGGCATCAGCAAGTACCGCAACGTCCGGGTCGAGCCGACCGAGGAGGCGAAGGCCAAGGTCTACTCGATGACCGGCTACCCGGAGACCGACTACGGCTTCGGGCCGGCCAGCGGCCAGGCGGTTCCGCTGGACGACTTCGACTTCGGGTCGTACCGCTAAGCAGCACGATCGACGAGGCCCCCGGCACCCGCCGGGGGCCTCGCCGCGTCCCGGGACCGGGGTGGCCCGTGCGGGCGCCGCGGCGGACCGGGCCGGGGCATGATGGTGGCATGACGACCGCACCCGGGCAGGCGCCCGTCGCCCAGCCGGGGCTGCCCCGCCACCCGCTCGACCCGGACCCGGCCCGGGCCACCAAGGCGCGGGCGGTCTTCGCACTGGGCCTGATCGGGGCGCTGACCGGCCTGTTCGTCGGTGGCGTGGTGCCGGCCACGGTGGCGCTCCAGCTCGCCCGCCAGGCGCGTCGGGAGGCGTACGCCTCGGGGGGTTTCCTGACCGGTGCCGCCTGGCTGCGCCGGGGGGAGCGGCTGGCCTGGGCGGGCCTGGTGCTGGCCGCCGTCAGCGTGGTGGCCGCGGTGGTGCTCGGGGTGGTCCGCCTCGCCGACACGCCCTACGGGCAGGACTTCGCCCCGAACGTGGACTGACCGACCGCCCGGGGGTGCCGGGTCGCGCCGGGCGCGGGCCGTCGGGCCGGCGGCGGTAGCCTGGCCCGGTGTCCGTCGCGCGGCGGTGGACGCCGAGACGTCGACAGGAGGACCCGTGACGGAACCGGCGCGCTACCCGGGCAGCGATCCCGTGGCGCCCCCCGCCGCGAATTCCGACGCCCTGCCCGGCGGGCCGCGGTGGGCGCGGCCCGACGCGGGCGAGGGCGCCCCGTCCGCGCCGGGGTACCCGCCGCCGGCGTCGCCCTGGGGTGCCCCGTCCGCGGGTGGGGACCCGCGCCCGTCGTCGGTGTCCCCCTGGGGAGCCTCGTCCGGGGCGGTGGGCCCGTCGCCGGCCGGGGGCCGGGGCCCGGCCCCGACGCCTCCGCCGCCGCGCGAGGCCGCCCGGCCGCCGAAGCGGGTCGACCCGGTCGCGGGTACGCCGTTCGGCGTGGTGCACCTCGACGTGCCGCCGGTCACCTCCGGCCTGGCCGTGGGCTCGCTGGTGGCCGGGATCGCCTCGACCCTGGTCGCGCTGCTGGTGATCTGCGTCGGCGCGGTCGGCGGAGTGGACGGCGCCTGGGCGGCCGGCGCCTTCACGGTGCTGGGTGTCCTGGCCGGCGCGGGCGCCGTGGTGGCCGGCCTGCTGGGGATGCGGCAGATCCGACGCCCGGCGGCCCCGCCGGCGGTCCGGTTCGCCGGGCGGGGCCTGGCGGTGGCCGGGGTCGGCTGCGGCGGGGCGGGACTGCTGCTGAGCCTGCTCGGCCTGGGGTTGGCGTTGCTGCTGGCGCTCGGGTGACGCCCGCGCCCCGCCGTGGGGCGTGACCACGGCCGTGACGGGGTCGACGGGCCGGTCCGTGGGGAAGCCGGTACACTTGGATCCGTAGGTGCCCACCACGGGCGGGTAGGCGTGACGGGTTCGATCGGCGGGCGGTGGACGCTCTGCCAGCCGCTCCGTTTTGACCTGTGCGGTTGTGGTAGGTACTCTTTCCCCTTGCGCCCGGGCAAGCCCGGGCGACTCGTGCGTGCGCTGGATCCGGTGAGCCGGAGTTCGCGTGGGAGCACGACAAAGAGCCAAAGACCCGGCGCGCGGCCTGCCGTGCGCCGGTGCAAGACCCGGTCGACATGCGCGAGCGTCGGCGCCGGGGCCGTGAGCTGGGCGACACGCCCGACCGCGGGTGCCGGGACCACCGTGAGGTGGCCCTGGTCGGAATGTAGGAGAGTCGGCCATCAGGTCGGCTACGGCAGACGGTGCGGCCGCCACCAGGCGGTCGAAGGGAGCGGAGAAACCCGGTGCCCACGATCCAGCAGCTGGTCCGAAAGGGCCGCCAGGCGAAGACGAGTAAGACCAAGACCCCGGCGCTGAAGGGTTCCCCTCAGCGGCGCGGCGTGTGCACCCGCGTGTACACCACCACCCCGAAGAAGCCGAACTCGGCGCTGCGCAAGGTCGCTCGTGTCAAGCTCAGCAGCCAGATCGAGGTGACCGCCTACATCCCGGGCGTCGGCCACAACCTGCAGGAGCACTCGATCGTGCTCGTCCGTGGCGGCCGTGTGAAGGACCTCCCCGGCGTGCGTTACAAGATCGTCCGCGGTTCGCTGGACACCCAGGGTGTCCGCAACCGCAAGCAGGCTCGCAGCCGTTACGGCGCGAAGAAGGAGAAGAGCTGACATGCCGCGCAAGGGACCCGCTCCGCGGAAGCCGCTGGTCGCTGACCCGGTGTACAACTCGCCGCTGGTCACCCAGCTGGTGAACAAGATCCTCCTGCGCGGTAAGCGTCAGCTCGCCGAGCGCATCGTCTACGCCGCCCTCGAGGGCTGCCGTGAGAAGTCCGGCACCGACCCGGTCGTCACCCTCAAGCGGGCGATGGACAACGTCAAGCCGACCCTCGAGGTGCGCAGCCGCCGCGTCGGTGGCGCCACCTACCAGGTCCCGGTCGAGGTCCGCCCCGCCCGGGCGACCACCCTGGGCCTGCGCTGGCTGGTCACCTACTCCCGCGCCCGTCGCGAGAAGACCATGATCGAGCGGCTGATGAACGAGCTGCTGGACGCGAGCAACGGCCTCGGTGCCGCCGTCAAGCGGCGCGAGGACACCCACAAGATGGCCGAGTCCAACAAGGCCTTCGCGCACTACCGCTGGTAACACCCTGGTTCCGGCGCCCTCGTGGCGCCGGAACCGCCACCAGTTGTGTCGAGACGACGATAAGTAGGGATTGAAGTGGCCGCCGCAGACGCGCTCGCCAACGTACGCAACATCGGCATCATGGCCCACATCGATGCCGGTAAGACCACCACCACCGAGCGGATCCTCTTCTACACCGGCATCACGTACAAGATCGGTGAGGTCCACGAGGGCGGTGCCGTCATGGACTGGATGGAGCAGGAGCAGGAGCGTGGTATCACCATCACCTCCGCTGCTACCAAGTGTGAGTGGAAGGGCCACACGATCCAGATCATCGACACGCCCGGCCACGTCGACTTCACGGTCGAGGTCGAGCGGTCGCTGCGGGTGCTGGACGGCGCGGTCGCGGTCTACGACGGCGTCGCCGGCGTGGAGCCGCAGACGGAGAACGTCTGGCGGCAGGCGGACAAGTACAACGTCCCCCGGATGTGCTTCGTCAACAAGCTCGACCGGACCGGTGCCGACTTCTTCCGCTGCGTGCAGATGATGATCGACCGGCTCAACGCCACCCCGCTGGTCCTCCAGATCCCGATCGGCGCCGAGTCCGACTTCATCGGCGTGGTCGACCTGGTCGAGATGCGGGCCCTCACCTGGCGCGGCGAGACGCAGAAGGGTGAGGACTACGCGATCGAGGAGATCCCGGCCGACCTCGTCGACTCCGCCGCGGAGTGGCGCGAGAAGCTGATGGAGACCCTGGCCGACGTCGACGACGCGGTGATGGAGAAGTACCTGGAGGGCGAGGAGATCTCCGTCGAGGAGATCAAGGCCGCCATCCGTCGGGCCACCATCGACGGCAAGGCCAACCCGGTCCTCACCGGCACCGCCTTCAAGAACAAGGGCATCCAGCCGATGCTCGACGCGGTCGTCGCGTACCTGCCGTCGCCGCTGGACATCCCGGCGATCGAGGGTACGGCCACCGACGGCGAGACCCCGATGCAGCGGAAGCCGTCGAAGTCGGAGCCCTTCTCGGGCCTTGCCTTCAAGATCCAGACGGACAAGCACCTCGGCAAGCTCACCTACGTCCGGATCTACTCCGGCACGCTCGAGTCCGGCTCCCAGGTGGTCAACTCCACCAAGGACCGCAAGGAGCGGATCGGCAAGATCTACCAGATGCACGCCAACAAGCGGGAAGAGCGCAGCTCGGCCCAGGCTGGCGACATCATCGCGGTGCAGGGTCTCAAGCAGACCACCACCGGTGACACGCTGTGCGACCCGGCGAACCCGGTCATCCTGGAGTCGATGACCTTCCCGGAGCCGGTCATCGAGGTGGCCATCGAGCCGAAGACCAAGGCCGACCAGGAGAAGCTCAGCACCGCCATCCAGCGGCTGGCCGAGGAGGACCCGACCTTCCGCGTCAAGCTGGACGACCAGACCGGTCAGACGGTCATCTCCGGCATGGGCGAGCTGCACCTGGACATCCTGGTCGACCGGATGCGCCGCGAGTTCAACGTCGAGGCCAACATCGGCAAGCCGCAGGTGGCGTACCGCGAGACCATCCGCCGCAAGGTGGAGAAGGTCGAGTACACCCACAAGAAGCAGACCGGTGGTTCCGGCCAGTACGCCCGGGTGATCATCAGCCTGGAGCCGCTGCCGCTGGGCAACGACGCCCCGACCTACGAGTTCGCCAACGCGGTGACCGGTGGCCGCATCCCCCGGGAGTTCATCCCGTCGGTGGACGCGGGCGCGCAGGACGCCATGCAGTACGGCATCCTCGCCGGCTTCCCGCTGGTGGGTGTCAAGCTGACGCTGGTGGACGGCCAGTACCACGAGGTCGACTCGTCGGAAATGGCATTCAAGATCGCCGGCTCGATGGCGATGAAGGAGGCGGCCCGCAAGGCCGACCCCGCGCTGCTCGAGCCGATGATGGCCGTTGAGGTCACCACTCCTGAGGAGAACATGGGTGACGTCATCGGCGACCTCAACTCCCGCCGCGGCATCATCCAGGCGATGGAGGAGCGCAGCGGCGCCCGCGTCGTCCGGGCTCTGGTGCCGTTGTCGGAGATGTTCGGCTACGTCGGCGACCTGCGGTCGAAGACCCAGGGCCGGGCTAGCTACAGCATGCAGTTCGACTCCTACGCCGAGGTTCCGGCCTCGGTCGCGAAGGAGATCATCGCCAAGGCGACGGGTGAGTGACCCTCACCTGACGTGATCGATGATCCGGGGCGGTCGCGGGAGGGTGTTCCCGCCCGCGGCCACCTCGGTCGGGATGCGTGAGACCGGGCCTGTAGGCTTCATCGCCGCAGAACCCACCAAAGCTCTCCGGCCGTCAGGCCGGAAAGGCTGTCGACAGAGTCCTAAGCGCCGACCGGCGCGCCGGGGCGAACGAACCAAGAATGTCCACAGGAGGACCCAGTGGCGAAGGCGAAGTTCGAGCGGACTAAGCCGCACGTCAACATCGGCACCATTGGTCACATCGACCACGGTAAGACGACGCTGACGGCGGCCATCACCAAGGTCCTGCACGACCAGTACCCGGACCTGAACCCGTACACGCCGTTCGACGAGATCGACAAGGCGCCGGAGGAGAAGGCCCGCGGCATCACGATCTCCATCGCGCACGTCGAGTACCAGACCGAGGCGCGGCACTACGCGCACGTCGACTGCCCCGGTCACGCCGACTACATCAAGAACATGATCACCGGTGCCGCGCAGATGGACGGCGCGATCCTGGTGGTCGCGGCGACCGACGGCCCGATGCCGCAGACCCGCGAGCACGTGCTGCTGGCCCGCCAGGTCGGCGTGCCGTACATCGTCGTGGCGCTCAACAAGAGCGACATGGTCGACGACGAGGAGCTCCTGGAGCTCGTCGAGCTCGAGGTCCGTGAGCTGCTGTCGAACCAGGACTACCCGGGTGACGACCTGCCGGTCGTCCGGGTCTCCGCGCTGAAGGCCCTCGAGGGTGACCCCGAGTGGACCGGCAAGCTGCTGGACCTGATGACCGCGGTCGACACCGCGATCCCGCAGCCGGAGCGCGAGACCGAGAAGCCGTTCCTCATGCCGATCGAGGACGTCTTCACGATCACCGGTCGTGGCACGGTCGTCACCGGTCGCGCGGAGCGCGGCGTGCTCAAGCCGAACGAGGAGGTGGAGATCGTCGGCATCCGCGAGAAGTCGATGAAGACCACCTGCACCGGCATCGAGATGTTCCGCAAGCTGCTCGACGAGGCCCGCGCGGGCGAGAACGTCGGTCTGCTGCTGCGTGGCATCAAGCGCGAGGACGTCGAGCGCGGCATGGTCGTCATCAAGCCGGGCACCACGACCCCGCACACGGAGTTCGAGGCGACGGTCTACATCCTCTCCAAGGAGGAGGGCGGCCGGCACACCCCGTTCTTCCAGAACTACCGTCCGCAGTTCTACTTCCGGACCACGGACGTCACCGGTGTCGTCACGCTCCCCGAGGGCACCGAGATGGTCATGCCGGGTGACAACACCACCATGACGGTGAAGCTGATCCAGCCCATCGCCATGGAGGAGAACCTCAAGTTCGCGATCCGCGAGGGTGGCCGCACCGTCGGCGCCGGGTTCGTCACCAAGATCATCAAGTGAGCTAGGTAACCCCGATTAGACCCGCCGCCGGTCGTGCGGCATACTAGTCAGGTTGCGTAACGACAGTTCGCTGCCTGTGTTCGGCTTTCGCTGAACCTCCGGGTGGCAGGACGGTCGAGCGTAGGGTGGTTGGCGGCCCGTCCGCCAACCACCCTCGCACGGCGTTCAGGTCGCGGTAGTGCGATCGACGCCTTGACCCACCGCGCGGTCAGAGTCGCTCCGGAGTCCCGGGGCGGAGCCTGGCCCGAGGGCGCGACACGCCCGACCGCGGGGGTCGGCGAAGTGGGCCTGTGCCAGCCGGTACAGGCGCCCGCAACACAGCGGCATCGAGAGAAGGAACAGAAGCCACCATGGCGGGACAGAAGATCCGCATCCGGCTCAAGGCCTATGACCACGAGGTCGTCGACTCCTCGGCTCGGAAGATCGTCGAGACGGTGACGCGTACCGGGGCGCAGGTCGCGGGCCCGGTGCCGCTGCCCACGGAGATCAACCGTTTCTGCGTTATCCGCTCGCCGCACAAGTACAAGGACTCGCGCGAGCACTTCGAGATGCGCACGCACAAGCGGCTGATCGACATCATCGACCCGACCCCGAAGACGGTCGACTCGCTCATGCGCCTCGACCTGCCGGCTGGCGTCGACATCGAGATCAAGCTGTAGGGACCGGACAAATGGACAGGCAAGTCAAGGGGATCCTGGGCGCAAAGCTCGGCATGACCCAGGTCTGGGACAACAACCGTGTTGTCCCGGTGACCGTGGTCGAGGCCGGCCCGTGCGTCATCAGCCAGGTTCGTAGCGCCGAAAAGGACGGTTACTCCGCGGTCCAGCTGGCGTACGGCACGATCGACCCGCGCAAGGTCAAGAAGCCGATCAGCGGGCACTACGCGAAGGCCGACGTCGCGCCGCGTCGCCACATCGTCGAGCTGCGCACCGCCGACGCGGCGGACTACACGCTCGGCCAGGAGATCACGGTCGAGGAGTTCCCGGCCGGCGTCTCGATCGACGTGACCGGCAAGACCAAGGGCAAGGGCTACGCCGGCCCGATGAAGCGGCACGGCTTCCACGGTCTGCGCGCCAGCCACGGTGTCGAGCGCAAGCACCGCTCGCCGGGCTCGATCGGCGCCTGCGCCACCCCGGGTCGTGTCTTCAAGGGCACCCGGATGGCCGGCCGGATGGGTGGCGTGCGCTACACCGTCCAGAACCTGACCGTCCAGGCGGTCGACACCGAGAACAACCTCCTGCTCGTCCGCGGCGCCATTCCCGGCCCCAAGGGCGCGCTGGTCCTGGTCCGTACCGCGGCCAAGACCAAGGCGAAGAAGGGCGGTGCGGCCAAGTGACCACCGTTGACGTCCTCACCGTCGAAGGCTCCAAGAGTGGCTCTGTCGAGCTGCCCGCCGACATCTTCGACGTCCAGGCCAACGTCGCGCTGATGCACCAGGTCGTGGTGGCTCAGCTCGCGGCGGCCCGGCAGGGCACCCACAAGGTCAAGACCCGCGGCGAGGTCGCCGGTGGCGGCAAGAAGCCGTACAAGCAGAAGGGCACCGGTCGCGCCCGGCAGGGCTCGATCCGCGCGCCGCAGTTCGCCGGCGGTGGCGTCGTGCACGGCCCCGTGCCGCGCGACTACAGCCAGCGGACCCCGAAGAAGATGAAGGCCGCCGCCCTGCGTGGCGCCCTCTCCGACCGGGCCCGCGCCGGGCAGGTGCACGTCGTCGAGGCGTTCGTCTCGGGCGAGAAGCCGTCGACGAAGGCCGCCCTGGCCACGCTGGCGAAGCTGACCGAGGCCCGCCGGGTCCTGGTCGTGCTGAGCAGCACCGACGAGCTGAACTGGGTGTCGCTGCGCAACGAGCCGCGGGTGCACCTGATCGAGGCCGGCCAGCTCAACACGTACGACGTGCTGGTGGCCGACGACGTGGTCTTCACCAAGGACGCCCTGGACGAGTTCCTGGGTGTTCCCGCCGAGACCACCGAGGAGGGTGGCAAGTGAGCACGATCGCCGACCCGCGCGACATCATCGTTGCGCCGGTCGTCTCGGAGAAGAGCTACAGCGAGCTGAACCGCAACTGGTACACCTTCCTGGTGCACCCGGACGCGAACAAGACCGAGATCAAGATCGCGATCCAGCAGATCTTCGACGTCCGCGTCCTGACGGTCAACACGCTCAACCGCCAGGGCAAGCGCAAGCGGACCAAGACCGGTTTCGGGCAGCGTAAGGCCACCAAGCGGGCGATCGTGAAGCTGGCTGACGGTGACCGTATCGAGGCCTTCGGCGGCCCGGTCAGCTGAGGGGTGTAGACAATGGCTATCCGTAAGTACAAGCCGACGACGCCGGGCCGGCGTGGCTCCAGCGTCGCCGACTTCGCTGAGATCACCCGGTCGACGCCCGAGAAGTCGCTGCTGGCTCCGCTGCCGAAGAAGGGCGGGCGTAACGCCCACGGCCGGATCACCGCGCGGCACCACGGTGGCGGTCACAAGCGCCAGTACCGTCTGATCGACTTCAAGCGGGTCGACAAGGACGGCGTGCCGGCGAAGGTCGCCCACATCGAGTACGACCCGAACCGCACCGCGCGCATCGCGCTGCTGCACTACGCCGACGGCGAGAAGCGTTACATCCTCGCGCCGAAGGACATGAAGCAGGGCGACCGCGTCGAGTCGGGTCCGGGCGCGGACATCAAGCCGGGCAACAACCTGCCGCTGCGCAACATCCCGGTCGGTACCACGATCCACAACGTGGAGCTGCGTCCGGGCGGCGGCGCCAAGCTGGCCCGTTCGGCCGGCGTCGGCATCCAGCTGCTCGGCCGTGAGGGCGTGTACGCGACCCTGCGCATGCCGTCCGGCGAGATCCGGCGGGTCGACGTCCGCTGCCGCGCCAGCATCGGCGAGATCGGCAATGCCGACCAGTCGAACATCAACTGGGGCAAGGCCGGCCGCATGCGGTGGAAGGGCAAGCGCCCGACCGTCCGTGGTGTCGCCATGAACCCGGTCGACCACCCGCACGGTGGTGGTGAGGGTAAGACCTCCGGTGGTCGCCACCCGGTCAACCCGCAGGGTAAGCCCGAGGGCCGCACCCGTCGTAAGGGCCAGCCGAGTGACCGGCTGATCGTCCGCCGCCGCTACGCCACGCGTAAGCGCGGCTGAGGGAGATAAGACATGCCTCGCAGCCTGAAGAAGGGCCCGTTCATCGACGACCACCTGCTCAAGAAGGTGGAGACGCAGAACGACAAGGGCTCGAAGAACGTCATCAAGACCTGGTCGCGGCGCTCGACGATCATCCCCGAGATGCTGGGCCACACGATCGCCGTGCACGACGGACGCAAGCACGTCCCGGTGTTCGTGACCGAGGCGATGGTCGGGCACAAGCTCGGCGAGTTCGCGCTGACCCGCACGTTCAAGGGTCACGAGAAGGACGACCGGAAGAGCCGTCGGCGCTGACGCCGCGGGCATACGGATAGAGGAACAAGGGGTTACAGCGATGCCAGGAAAGGGCGACGCTCCGGTGCTTCCGGGCGCGCGGGCGGTTGCGCGACACGTGCGCATCTCGCCGATGAAGGCGCGCCGGGTGGTCAACCTCGTCCGCGGTTTGCCCGCGAAGGAGGCGCTCACGGTGCTGCAGTTCGCGCCGCAGGCGGCGAGCGAGCAGGTGTACAAGGTGCTCGCTAGCGCGATCGCCAACGCGGAGAACAACGAGCGGCTGGACCCCGACGCGCTGCTCGTCAGCGAGGCGTACGTCGACGAGGGCCCGACCATGAAGCGGTTCCAGCCGCGGGCGCAGGGCCGGGCGTACCGGATCCGCAAGCGCACCTGCCACATCACCGTCGCGGTCGAGGCGGTGGCGCCGGCCGCGCCGAAGAAGGCGGCCGCGAAGAAGGCGGCCCCGGCGAAGCAGGCGGAGCCGGCCGAGACGGCCGAGACGCAGAGCAAGACGGAGGGCGCCGAGTAATGGGTCAGAAGGTTCACCCGCACGGGTTCCGGCTCGGCATCTCGACCGACTGGAAGTCCCGCTGGTTCGCGGACAAGCTCTACAAGGACTACATCGGCGAGGACGTCAAGATCCGCCGCATGATGTCCAAGGGCCTCGAGCGCGCCGGCATCTCCAAGGTCGACATCGAGCGCACCCGGGACCGGGTCCGCGTCGACATCCACACCGCCCGGCCGGGCATCGTCATCGGCCGTAAGGGTGCGGAGGCCGACCGGATCCGCGGCGAGCTCGAGAAGCTGACCGGCAAGCAGGTCCAGCTGAACATCATCGAGGTGAAGAACCCCGAGTCGGACGCGCAGCTCGTCGCACAGGGTGTGGCCGAGCAGCTCTCCAGCCGGGTCAGCTTCCGTCGGGCGATGCGCAAGGCCATGCAGTCCGCGATGAAGAACCCGGTCTGCAAGGGCATCCGGGTCCAGGTCTCGGGTCGTCTCGGCGGCGCCGAGATGAGCCGGACCGAGTTCTACCGCGAGGGCCGGGTCCCGCTGCACACGCTGCGGGCCAACATCGAGTACGGCTTCTTCGAGGCCCGTACGAGCTTCGGCCGGATCGGCGTCAAGGTCTGGATCTACAAGGGCGACGCGGTGCCGGGTCGGGAGACCCCGGCCGAGGCGCCGGCACGCCCGCGCCGTGACCGTGGCGACCGCCCGGAGCGGCCGCGCCGTGGCCGGTCCGGCTCGTCCGGCACGACCGCCGGCGGTACCGAGGCCGGCAGGGCCGCCGCCGCGACGACCATCGCGCAGCAGGCCGAGACGCCGAGTGGTGACGCGGTGGATCCCGCCGCCGTCGCCGCCGCGGCAGAAACGCAGCAGGAGGGCTGACAGATGCTGATGCCGCGCAAGCCCCCGAAGGGCTTCCGCAAGCCGCACCACCCGGACCGCAGTGGCGCGTCCAAGGGTGGTAACCGGGTGGTGTTCGGCGAGTTCGGGATCCAGGCTCTCGAGCCGGCGTACGTGACGAACCGCCAGATCGAGTCGGCGCGTATCGCGATGACCCGCCACATCAAGCGTGGTGGCAAGGTCTGGATCACGATCTTCCCGGACCAGGCTCTCACCAAGAAGCCGGCGGAAACCCGGATGGGTTCCGGTAAGGGTTCGCCCGAGTGGTGGGTCGCCAACGTCAAGCCGGGGCGGGTTCTCTTCGAGATGTCCTTCCCCAACGAGCAGATCGCGCGAGAGGCGATGCGTCGCGCGATCCACAAGCTCCCGATGAAGTGCCGCATTGTTACGCGCGAAGTGGGTGAATCCTGATGGCAGCGGGCGTTAAGGCCTCCGAGCTGCGTGAGCTCTCCGAGGAGGAGCTGGTCACGAAGCTGCGCGAGGCCAAGGCGGAGCTGTTCAACCTCCGCGTGCAGGCCGCGACCGGCCAGCTGGACAACAACCGGCGGCTGCAGGTCATCCGTCGGGAGATCGCCCGGATCTACACGATCATGCGTGAGCGCGAGCTGGGTCTCTCGGCCGCGCCGACTGAGGTGACTACATCATGAGCGAGAACACCACCGCCGCCGCGCGGGCCCGCCGTAAGGTGCGTGAGGGCCTCGTGGTCAGCGACAAGATGGAAAAGACCGTCGTCGTCGAGGTCGAGGACAGGGTCAAGCACGCGTTGTACGGCAAGATCATGCGCCGTACCCGCAAGTTGAAGGTGCACGACGAGCAGAACACCGCCGGCATCGGCGACCGGGTGATGATCATGGAGACCCGGCCGCTGTCCGCCACGAAGCGGTGGCGGCTCGTGGAGATCCTGGAAAAGGCCAAGTAGCGAAGGCTCGAGCTCGCCCGGCGTCAGTCGGGCGCGGGTTCCGCCAGGCTCCGGCCGCCGTGCGCGGCCGGAGAACCGGCAGACATAGGAGATAGACGTGATTCAGCAGGAGTCGCGACTGCGCGTCGCCGACAACACGGGTGCCCGGGAGATCCTGTGCATCCGGGTTCTCGGTGGCTCCGGTCGGCGCTACGCGAGCATCGGCGACGTCATCGTGGCCACCGTCAAGGACGCGATCCCAGGTGCCGGTGTGAAGAAGGGCGACGTCGTCAAGGCCGTCGTCGTTCGCACCGCCAAGGAGAGGCGGCGGCCGGACGGGTCGTACATCCGCTTCGACGAGAACGCCGCCGTCATCATCAAGGACGGCGGGGACCCGCGCGGTACCCGTATCTTCGGCCCGGTGGGTCGGGAGCTGCGGGACAAGCGGTTCATGAAGATCATCTCTCTCGCGCCGGAGGTGTTGTGACCGTGAAGGTCAAGAAGGGCGACACGGTCGTCGTCATCGCCGGCAAGGACAAGGGTGCCAAGGGCAAGGTCATCGCGGCCTACCCGCGGCAGGACAAGGTCCTGGTCGAGGGCGTGAACCGGGTCAAGAAGCACACCCGCATCAGCACCACCCAGCGTGGCGCCAAGACCGGTGGCATCGTCACCCAGGAGGCCCCGATCCACGTCTCGAACGTGCAGGTCCTGGACTCCGACGGCAAGCCGACCCGCGTCGGTTACCGGATCGACGAAAACGGCCAGAAGGTCCGCATCGCGCGTAGCACCGGTAAGGACCTGTGATGACCACGGCTACCGAAACCAAGACCATGCCGCGCCTCAAGGAGCGGTACCGCAACGAGATCGTGGCGCAGCTGCAGGAGCAGCACAACTACGGCAACCCCATGCAGGTGCCGCGGCTGGTCAAGATCGTCGTCAACATGGGTGTCGGCGAGGCGGCCCGGGACGCCAAGCTGATCGACGGCGCCGTCCGGGACCTGGCCACCATCACCGGCCAGAAGCCGCAGGTGCGGCGGGCGACCAAGTCCATCGCGCAGTTCAAGCTCCGCGAGGGCATGCCGATCGGCGCGAAGGTGACCCTTCGCGGCGACCGGATGTGGGAGTTCCTGGACCGGCTGCTGTCCATCGCGCTGCCGCGTATCCGTGACTTCCGTGGTCTGGACGGGCGCAAGCTCGACGGGCACGGCAACTACACGTTCGGTCTGACCGAGCAGTCGGTGTTCCACGAGATCGACCAGGACAAGATCGATCGGCAGCGGGGCATGGACATCACGGTGGTCACGACCGCCACGACCGACGACGAGGGCCGGGCGCTGCTCAAGCTCCTGGGCTTCCCGTTCAAGGAGAACTGAGATGGCCAAGAAGGCGCTGATCCACAAGGCGGCCGCGAAGCCGAAGTTCTCGGTTCGCGCGTACACCCGCTGCCAGCGGTGCGGGCGTCCCAAGGCGGTCTACCGCAAGTTCGGTCTCTGCCGGGTCTGCATCCGGGAGATGGCCCACCGCGGTGAGCTGCCGGGCGTTTCCAAGGCTTCCTGGTAAGGGCGACCGCGTCCCGGCCTGGCGGCCGGGACCCCTTGCACCGATCACGTATTGCTCTTCGCCGTAGGCCCGGGGCGGAAGGCCCCGGGAACCCCGGCGAGAAAGGCTGACGAAATCCATGACGATGACCGACCCGATCGCAGACATGCTCACGCGTCTGCGTAACGCCAACCAGGCGTACCACGACCGGGTGACGATGCCCTACTCGAAGATCAAGGCGAACATCGCCGAGGTCCTCAAGGCCGAGGGCTACATCGCCACCTGGTCGGTCGAGGAGCCCGAGGAGGGCGCCGTCGGCAAGCGACTGGTCGTCGAGCTGAAGTACGGCCAGAACCGGGAGCGGAGCCTGGCCGGCATCAAGCGAGTGTCCAAGCCCGGTCTGCGGGTTTACGCCAAGTCGGACGGGCTCCCGCGGGTGCTCGGCGGGCTGGGCGTGGCGATCATTTCGACGTCCCAGGGGCTGCTCACCGACCGGCAGGCCCGCAAGCGGAGCGTTGGCGGGGAAGTCCTCGCCTTCGTCTGGTAACGGGAGACAGGTAGAAATGTCGCGTATTGGACGTAAGTCGATCCCGGTGCCAGCCGGCGTCGACATCACGATCGACGGGCAGACCGTCAAGGTCAAGGGCCCGAAGGGCGAGCTCTCGCACACCCTGGCCGAGCCGATCACGATCGACCGGGCCGAGGACGGGCAGCTGAACGTCAACCGCCCGAACGACGAGCGCAAGGCCAAGGAACTGCACGGCCTCAGCCGTACCCTGGTCGCCAACATGATCGTCGGCGTCACCGAGGGCTACCGCAAGAGCCTGGAGATCGCCGGCACCGGTTACCGCGTGACCGCCAAGGGCCAGGACCTGGAGTTCGCGCTCGGGTTCTCGCACCCGGTGCACGTGACGGCGCCCGCCGGCATCACCTTCACGGTGGAGAAGCCGACGCTGTTCCACGTGGCCGGCATCGACAAGCAGCTTGTCGGTGAGGTCGCCGCCAACATCCGGAAGATCCGCCCGCCGGAGCCCTACAAGGGCAAGGGCGTGAAGTACCAGGGCGAGGTCATCCGCCGCAAGGCTGGAAAGGCAGGTAAGAAGTGAGCGCCACGCTGCTCAAGCGCCGCCGCGGCGTCGCCGCCAAGCGTGCCGTCGGGCGTGCGCGCCGGCACTTCCGGGTCCGCAAGAACGTCAGCGGCACCGCCGAGCGTCCCCGCCTCGTGGTCACCCGCTCCCTGCGGCACATCGTCGCCCAGATCGTGGACGACACCAAGGGTCACACCCTGGCGTCGGCCTCGACCCTGGACGCCTCGCTGCGCGGCGCGGAGGGCGACAAGAGCGCCCTGGCCGGCAAGGTCGGCGCCCTGCTCGCCGAGCGGGCCAAGGCCGCCGGCGTCTCCAAGGTCGTCTTCGACCGCGGTGGCAACCGGTACGCGGGGCGGGTAGCCGCGCTTGCCGACGCCGCCCGCGAAGCCGGGCTCGAGTTCTAGAAACCCCGTCACGAGAGAGAAGGAAGGCTGCTGATGCCAGGTCAACAGCGCCGTGGCGGCGGGTCCGGTGGCAACGAGGGTGGTCGCCGCGACAACCGCCGTGAGGGCGGCCGCGGAAACGCGCCCGTCGAGAAGACCCCGCACCTCGAGCGGGTCGTCGCGATCAACCGCGTCGCCAAGGTCGTGAAGGGTGGTCGTCGCTTCAGCTTCACCGCCCTGGTGATCGTGGGCGACGGCGACGGCACCGTCGGTGTGGGCTACGGAAAGGCCAAGGAGGTGCCCGCGGCCATCGCCAAGGGCGTCGAGGAGGCCAAGAAGCACTTCTTCAAGGTGCCGCGGATCGCCTCCTCGATCCCGCACCCGGTGACGGGTGAGGCCGCGGCCGGTGTGGTGCTGCTCAAGCCGGCGTCCGCCGGTACGGGTGTCATCGCCGGCGGTCCGGTGCGTGCCGTGCTGGAGTGCGCGGGTATCCACGACGTGCTCTCCAAGAGCCTCGGTTCGTCGAACCCGATCAACATCGTGCACGCCACCGTGGCGGCGCTGAAGGGGCTCGAGTCCCCCGAGGCCGTCGCCGCCCGTCGTGGCCTGCCGGTCGAGGACGTCGCGCCGGCCGCCATGCTGGCGTCGCGGGCGGGGGTGGCTTCCTGATGGCTCGCCTGAAGGTCACCCAGGTCCGGTCCGGGATCGGGACCAAGCAGAACCAGCGTGACTCGCTGCGTTCGCTCGGTCTCAAGCGGATCAACGACGTGGTGGTCAAGGAGGACCGTCCGGAGATCCGCGGCATGATCTTCACGGTCAACCACCTCGTGAAGGTCGAGGAGGTCGAGTAATGACGATCAAGGTCCACCACCTGCGCCCGGCGCCCGGTGCCAAGACCGCGAAGACCCGCGTGGGTCGCGGTGAGGGCTCCAAGGGCAAGACCGCCGGTCGCGGTACCAAGGGTTCCAAGGCCCGCAAGAACATCTCGGCGGCGTTCGAGGGTGGGCAGATGCCCATCCACATGCGCCTGCCGAAGATGAAGGGCTTCAAGAACAAGTTCAAGGTGGTCTTCCAGGTGGTCAACCTGGACCGGCTCGCCGAGCTGTTCCCGAACGGCGGCCAGGTCGGCCCGCTCGAGCTGGTCGAGGCCGGCGCGGTCCGCAAGGGCCACCCGGTCAAGGTCCTCGGCACCGGGGACCTCGGCGGGGTCGCCCTCCAGGTGTCGGCGCACGCGTTCAGCGCGTCGGCCAAGGAGAAGATCACTGCCGCCGGTGGCTCCGTCACCGAGCTGTAAGGGCTGTACGACCATGGCGCCCGCTCAGTTGTCGCAACTGGGCGGGCGCCATGGTCTGCCTGGCACGTGTGCGCCGGGTAACATCGGATTCGGTTTATGTAGCCGGGCACATCTGCCCGGACCGGGATCGGGCTGTTAGAGTCCCTTCCCAGCCATGGATATCGGGCACTCGCCCGGCACCCGACCCGCCCCGCCAGGGATCACCGGCGGCCCGCCTCGCGCAGGAGGAAGAAGTTGCTGTCCGCCTTTCTCAGTGCGTTCCGTACGCCTGACCTGCGCAAGAAGCTGCTGTTCACAGTAGGCATCATCGCGGTCTACCGGCTCGGGGCGACGCTGCCCAGCCCGGGCGTCTCGTACGGCAACGTCCAGAAGTGCATCGACGCCATGGAGAACGGCTCCACGGGCGTGATGAACCTGCTCAACCTCTTCTCCGGCGGCGCGCTGCTGCAGCTATCGGTCTTCGCGCTGGGCATCATGCCCTACATCACAGCGTCGATCATCCTGCAGCTGCTGACCGTGGTGATCCCGCGGCTGGAGCAGCTCCGCAAGGAGGGCCAGTCCGGCCAGGCGAAGATCACCCAGTACACCCGCTACCTGACCCTGGGCCTGGGTGTCCTCCAGGCGTCGGCGTTCGTGGCGCTGGCCCGCTCCGGGCAGCTCTTCAACAACCAGTGCGACCAGTTCCCGATCATCCCCGAGGGGACCGGCATCCCGGACTGGCTGACGCTGAGCCTCCTGGTCATGACGATGACCGCCGGCACCGGTGTGGTGATGTGGCTCGGTGAGCTGATCACCGACCGGGGCGTCGGCAACGGCATGTCCGTCCTGATCTTCACCTCGATCGCCGCCCGGCTCCCCAGCGAGGGCTGGCAGATCAAGCAGACCGGCGGCTGGGGCAAGTTCCTGCTCGTCATCGCGCTGGTCCTGGTGGTCATCACCGCGGTCACCTTCATCGAGCAGGCGCAGCGCCGGATCCCGGTGCAGTACGCCAAGCGCATGATCGGCCGGCGGATGTACGGCGGCACCTCGACCTACATCCCGCTGAAGGTCAACCAGGCGGGTGTCATCCCGGTCATCTTCGGCTCGTCGCTGCTCTACCTGCCGCAGCTGGCGCTCCAGTTCTTCGACCAGAACAACCCGGGCAAGACCCAGGCGTGGATCCAGAACAACCTGGTCGACCCGACCAGCCCGATCTACATCGCGGTCTACTTCCTGCTGATCATCTTCTTCACGTACTTCTACGTCTCGATCACGTTCAACCCGACCGAGGTCGCGGACAACATGAAGAAGTACGGCGGCTTCGTGCCGGGCATCCGCCCCGGCAAGCCGACCGCCGACTACCTCGACTTCATCCTCAGCCGGATCACGCTGCCGGGTGCCCTCTACCTGGGCATCATCTCGATCCTGCCGAACTTCTTCTTCATCTGGCTGGACAAGCAGCAGTACCTGAACTTCCCGTTCGGCGGCACCGCTGTGCTGATCATGGTTGGCGTCGGTCTGGAGACCACCAAGCAGATCGAGAGCCAACTGATGCAGCGGAACTACGAAGGGTTCCTGCGGTAGATGAGACTCGTTCTGGTTGGCCCGCCGGGTGCGGGCAAGGGCACGCAGGCCGAGTTCATCGCCGCGCACCTCTCGGTTCCGAAGATCTCCACCGGCGACATCTTCCGGTCGAACGTCTCGCAGGGCACCCCGCTCGGCGTCGAGGCGAAGCGCTACATGGACGCCGGGGAGCTGGTGCCCGACGAGGTCACGATCAACATGGTGCGGGACCGGCTCGCCGAGCCGGACGCCTCCGAGGGCTTCCTGCTCGACGGCTTCCCGCGCACCACGCCGCAGGCCGCCGCGCTGGACAAGCTCCTCGCCGACCTGGGCACCGCGCTGGACCTGGTGCTGGAGCTGGTCGTCGACGACGACGAGGTGATCCGGCGGCTCTCCGGCCGGCGCACCTGCCGGGGCTGCGGCAAGATCTGGCACGTCGAGTTCGACGCCACCTCGCGTGAGGGCATCTGCGACCGGTGCGGCGCCGAGCTGTTCCAGCGCGACGACGACAAGCCGGAGACCATCGCCACCCGCCTGCGGGAGTACGCGGACAAGACCGCGCCGCTGGTCGACTACTACGGCGCCCAGGGCAAGCTGGTGGGCATCGACGCCACGGGCCCGGTGGAGGACGTCACCGTCCGCGCCATCGACGCCCTGCGGTCGTACGGCGGCTGACGTCCCGCCGGGCTCCGGCGGATAGAGTGCGAAGAGCGGGGTACGTCCGACGTGCCCCGCTCTTCGGCATCGGCAACGAAAGGTAACGGCTCCATGCGTCGTCCCCAGCTGGACATCCAGCTGAAGACCCCTGACCAGATCGAGAAGATGCGGGCCGCCGGGCTGGTGGTCGCCGCCGCGCTGCGTCGGATGCGGGAGGCGGTCGCCCCCGGGGTCACCACCGCCGACCTGGACGCCATCGCCGAGTCGACCATCCGCGAGGCCGGTGCCGTCCCCTCCTTCAAGGGCTACCACGGCTTTCCCGCGTCGATCTGCTCGTCCGTCAACGAGCAGGTCGTGCACGCCATCCCGTCGGCGCAGCAGGTGCTCCGCGACGGCGACCTGATCTCCATCGACTGCGGCGCGGTGCTCGACGGCTGGCACGGCGACGCCGCCATCACCGTCGGCGTGGGCGAGGTCGACCCGGCGCTGCTGAAGATGGCCGCGGTGGCCGAGGACGCCATGTGGGCGGGCATCGCCGCCGCCGCCCGTGGCGCGGCCAGCGGCAAGGGCCGGCTCACCGACATCTCGCACGCCGTGGAGGACGCGGTACGCAAGGGCGGGCGGTACGGCATCGTCGACGGCTACGGCGGGCACGGCATCGGCACCGAGATGCACCAGGACCCGCACGTGCTCAACCACGGGCGGCCGGGCAAGGGCCCGCGCCTGGTGCCGGGCATGGCGCTGGCGATCGAGCCGATGATCACGATGGGTTCGCCCCGGACGGTCGAGCTCTCCGACGGCTGGACCGTGATCACCCGGGACCGGTCGATGGCGGTGCACGTCGAGCACACGATGGCGCTGCTCCCGGACGGCGTCTGGGTGCTCACCGCGCCGGACGGCGGGCGCGCCCGCCTGGGCGAGCTGGTCACCTCCCGCCAGCCCGCGGACCCGTCGACGGCGACCCGCAGCCGCCCGGCCACCGCCTGACGGTCGGCGGTCGGCGGCCCGCATCCCGC
>NZ_JBPQTK010000096.1:0-23714 GCF_051386315.1 Micromonospora sp. URMC 107 | reverse complement strand
CAGGTCAGGTGGAGTTCGAGGGCGTCCAGGGCGGCGGGGACCGTGTCGGTCACGGTGAGCAGGCCCAGGCCGGCGGGGCCGCGCGGCGTGGGGCGGCGCGGCTGACCGATCCGCGCCAGGCCGAGATCGTGGCGCACACCGACGGGCCGATGCTGGTGCTCGGCGGCCCCGGCACGGGCAAGACCGGCACGCTGGTCGAGGCCGTCGCCGCGCGGGTGGCCGAGGGCGTCGATCCGGAGCGGATCCTGGTGCTCACCTTCGGCCGTCGGGGGGCCACCGCGCTGCGCCAGCGGATCGAGGCCCGGGTCGCCGAGGACGGGCACCGCGTGCTGCGCGAGCCGCTGGTGCGCACCCTTCCGGCGTACGCCTTCGGGCTGCTGCGTCGGGCCGCGGCCGAGCGCGGCGAGCCGTCTCCCCGGCTGCTCACCGGTCCGGAGCAGGATCTGATCATCCGTGAGCTGCTCGACGTGGTCGGCGAGGAACCCGACGACGACCCGGTCGGCTGGCCGGAGGACCTGCGCCCCGCGCTGCGCACCCGGGCCTTCGCCGCGCAGCTGCGCGACCTGCTGATGCGCGCCGCCGAGCGGGGAGTCGGCCCGGTCGAGCTGGCCCGGCTGGGCGAGAAGCTCGGCCGCGCCGACTGGCCTGCCGCCGCGCGCTTCCTGCGGGAGTACGTGGCCGTGCTCGCCCTGCGCGACGTCAGCAACCGCGGCTCCGTCGCGTACGACCCCGCCGAGCTGGTCCGGGCCGCCACCGGGATGCTGCTCGACGACCCCGAGTTGCTCGCGGCCGAGCGCCGGCGGCTGGCGTACGTCTACGTCGACGAGCTGGCCGACACCGACCCGGCCCAGCAGGACCTGCTCGCGACGGTGGCCGGGGGCGGCAAGCCCCTAGTGGCGTTCGCCGACCCGGATTCCTCCACCTACGCGTTCCGTGGCGCGGACCCGGCGGGGGTGGCGACGTTCCCGCACCGCTTCCGCACCGCCTCCGGGGCGCCCGCGGCGCAGGTGGTGCTCACCACCTCCTACCGGGCCGGTGCCCGGCTGCTGGCCGCGTCCGGCCGGCTGGCGCGGCGGCTGCGTGGCCCGGCGGCGCACCGCCGGCTGCACCCGCTGCCCGACGCACCGCCCGGCTCGGTCGAGGTACGCACCTTCCGCTCGGCCACCAGCGAGGCGGCCTGGCTGGCGCACGCGCTGCGCGAGGCGCACCTGCTCGGCGGCGTGCCCTGGTCGGAGATGGCCGTGCTGGTGCGCTCCACCGGGCGGCAGCTGCCGTCGCTGCAACGCGCCCTGCACGCCGCCGGGGTGCCCACCGTCGTGCACGGCGAGGACCTGCCGTTGCACCTGCAACCGGCGGTCGCACCGCTGCTGCTCCTGCTGCGCTGCGCGCTGGAGCCCGAGCGGCTCGACGAGGAGGCCGCCGTAGCCCTGCTGCACTCGCCGCTCGGCGGCGCCGATCCGCTGGCGGAGCGGCGGCTGCGGCAGGGACTGCGCGCCCTGGCGCTGGCCGGGGGCGACCGCCGGCCCTCCGGCGAGCTGATCGTGGAGGCGCTGCGCGACCCGGCGGAGCTGGCCGGGATCGAGCGGCACTGGGCGGAGCCGGCGCAGACGGTGGCCGGCCTGCTGGCCGTCGCCCGGGAGGCCGCCGCGCGGCCCGGCGCCACGGCGGAGGACGTGCTCTGGGCGGTCTGGCGGGCCAGCGGGCTCGCCGAGTTGTGGTCGGCGGCGACCGGCCGTGGTCAGACGGTGGCCGGCGAGGGCGACGTCGCGCGGCGCCGCCGCGCCGAGGCGGCCGACCGCGACCTCGACGCCGTGATGGTGCTCTTCGACGCGGCGGCCCGGTTCACCGACCGGCTGCCCGGCGCGCGCACGGAGGTCTTCCTCGACCACGTGCTCGGCCAGGACCTGCCGGCCGACACTCTCGCCCCGACCGCCGACCGGGGGGAGGCGGTGCGCCTGCTCACCGCCCACGCCGCCAAGGGGCTGGAGTGGGATCTGGTGGCGGTCGCCGGGGTGCAGGAGGGCGTCTGGCCCGACCTGCGGCTGCGGGGCAGCCTGCTCGGCTCGGAGCGCCTGGTCGACGTGCTCGCCGGTAGGACGGCCGGCGCGGGCGCGGTGGCCGCCCTGGTCGGGCAGACCTCGGCGCTGCTCGACGAGGAGCGCCGGCTGTTCCACGTCGCGGTCACCCGGGCCCGGCGGCGGCTGCTGGTCAGCGCGGTCGCCTCCGCCGCCGTGGGCGGCGACGACCACGAGGAGCAGCCGAGCCGCTTCCTCTACGAGCTGGGCCCGACCGACCCGCCCGCCCCGGGCGACGGCCCGCCGCCCTCCGCCGACGGCCCGGCGCTCCCGGACGGCGGCTCTCCGTCCCCGGGCGGCGGCTCTCCGTCCCCGGGCGGCGGCTCTCCGTCCCCGGACGGCGGCTCTCCGCTCCCGGACGGCGGCTCTCCGTCCCCGGACGGCGGCCGTGCGCTCCCAGGCGACGGCGGTCCCGCCGGAGCCGAGGAGGAACCGGACCGGCCGGGCGCGTTGCCGGTGAGCCGGCCGCCCCGGGCGCTGACCCTGCCGGCGCTGGTGGCGGAGCTGCGTACCGCCGTCAGTGACCCGGCCGCGCCCTACGCCCGGCGGCACGCGGCGGCTGCCGAGCTGGCCCGGCTCGCCGCCGCCGGGGTGGCCGGCGCGCACCCGGACGACTGGTGGGGGCTGCGGCAGCTCTCCGACGACCGCCCGCTGGTCGACGAGGGGGAGCCGGTCCGGGTCACCCCGTCGGCGATGGAGAGCGCGTTGCGGTGCAGCCTGCGCTGGCTGCTGGAGCGGCACGGCGGCAGCCCGCCGGCCAGCGCCGCCCAGGGGGTCGGCAACCTGGTGCACGCCGCCGCGATGCTCGCCGAGGACGCCAGCGCCGACCGGGGCGCCCTGCTGGACTACGTCGCCGCCCGGTTCGACGCGATCGAGCTGGCCGCCCGGTGGATGGTCGGGCCGGAGCACAGCCGCGCCGAGGCGATGGTGGACAAGCTGCTCCGCTGGTTGGCCGCGAACCCGCGTCGGCTGCTCGCCATCGAGCACGAGTTCGCGGTGCGCCTCGACGACCCGCACCGGCCGGTCGAGCTGGTCGGCCGGGTGGACCGGCTGGAGGTCGACGAGGACGGCCGGCTGGTCGTGATCGACCTGAAGACCGGCAAGTCCACCGCCGTCACGGCCCACGACCTCGCCGAGCACCCGCAGCTCGGCGCCTACCAGGCGGCGGTGGAGGCGGGAGCCTTCGCCGACTTCGGCGAGGAGTCCGGCGGGGCGGCCCTGGTGCAGCTCGGCACCGGCGCGAAGGACGCGCGGGAGCAGAGCCAACCGCCGGCCGGGGAGGGCCCGGAGGCCGGCTGGGCGACCGCGCTGGTCCGGCGCACCGCCGATACGATGGCCGCCGCCACCTTCGCCGCGGTCGCCAACTCGAAGTGCCGGGTCTGCCCGGTGCGGACGAGCTGCCCGGTGTCCGGGCAGGGCCGCCAGGTGGTCGAGCCGCCGACCGTGCAGCGCCCGGAGAAGACGTGACGCAGCCCGCCCTGTTCAGCACCGCGACCCCCGCGCCCCGGGTCGCCGACGCCGGTCCCCGGTACACCCCGGTGGAGCTGGCGAAGCTGCTGCGGCTGCCCGCGCCGACCCGGGAACAGGCGGCGATCATCGCCGCCCCCGTGGAGCCGCTGCTGGTGGTGGCGGGCGCCGGGTCGGGCAAGACCGAGACGATGGCCGCCCGGGTGGTCTGGCTCGTCGCCAACTCGTACGTGCGGCCGGAGCAGGTGCTCGGGCTGACCTTCACCCGCAAGGCCGCCGGGGAGCTGGCGCACCGGGTGCGTACCCGGCTCGACCAGTTGGTGCGGCGGCTCGGGCGGCGGGGGCGCGACCCGCTCGACGACCCGCTGGCCGGGGAGCCGACCGTCTCCACCTACCACTCGTACGCCGGTCGGATCGTCACCGAGCACGGGCTGCGGGCCGGCTACGAGCCGTCCACCCGCCTGCTCACCGAGGCGTCCCGCTGGCAGCTGGTCGACCTGCTGGTGCGCAACTACGACGGCGACATGTCCGAGGTGGACCGGATGCCGAGCACGGTCACCGACGCGGTGCTGGCGCTCGCCGGGGAGCTGGACGAGCACCTGGTCGACCCGGACGCGCTGGCCGCCTGGACGGGCCGCTTCTTCGCCGAGGTGCAGGCGCGCCCCGGCCGGGTCTACGCCGACGTGCGAAAGGCGCTGCAACTCCAGCAGACCCGGCTGAAGCTGCTTCCGTTGGTGCGCGCGTACGCCCGGCGCAAGGAGGACTTCGAGGCGATGGACTTCGCCGACCAGCTCGCCCGGGCGGCCCGGGTGGCCCGGGACCACCCCGGGGTCGGCGAGATCGAGCGCGACCGCTTCCGGGTGGTGCTGCTGGACGAGTACCAGGACACCAGCCACGCCCAGGTGGTGCTGCTCAACGCGCTCTTCGGCGGCGGGCACCCGGTGACCGCGGTCGGTGACCCGTGCCAGTCGATCTACGGCTGGCGCGGGGCGAGCGCCGGCACCCTGGACCGCTTCCCCACGGAGTTCGCCCGCGCCGACGGGGCGCCGGCCGAGGTGCTCGGCCTCACCACGAGCTGGCGCAACCGGCCCGAGATCCTCGGCGTCGCGAACGCCCTGGCCACCCCGCTGCGGGCCGCCGGCGCGCGGGTGCCGGAGCTGCGCGCGGCGATGAGCGTCCGGGAGCCGGTCCCGCACCGCAGCGCCCGCGGCGCCGCCGGCGGCACCGTCCACTGCGCCCTGCTGCGGACGTACGCCGACGAGGCCGACTGGATCGCCGACAGCGTGCTGCACGCCTGGCGCGGCGCGGCGGGGATGCCCGGCGTGCTGCCCGAGCACATCCCGGTGCCGCTGCGGCCCACCACCGCCGTGCTCGTACGGCTGCGCAGCCAGATCCCGGCGATCGAGTCGGCGTTGCGCGAGCGCGGCCTGCCGGTCGAGGTGGTCGGCCTGGGTGGCCTGCTGGACACCCCCGAGGTGCGCGACGTGGTGTGCACGCTGCGGGTGCTGGCCGACCCGACGGACGGGGCCGCGCTGCTGCGGCTGCTGACCGGCGCGCGCTGGCGGATCGGGCCCCGCGACCTGGTGGCCCTGCACCGCCGGGCGAAGGCCATCGCGGCGGCCCGGCGCAGGCTCGCCGACGACGGCACCCCGGAGATCAGCCCGGACCTGCTCGACGAGGCGACGCTGGTCGAGGCGCTGGCCGACCTGGGTCCGGCGCAGGCGTACTCGGCGGAGGGCTACGTGCGGCTGCGGGCGTACGCCCGGGAGCTGGGCCTGCTGCGCTACCGGCTGGACCAGTCCCTGCCGGAGCTGATCGCGGACATCGAGCGGACGATCGGCCTGGACGTGGAGGTGGCGGTGCGGGCGGGCCGGGACGGGGCCGGGGACGCCGGCCTGGCCCGGGGCCACCTGGACGCGCTCGGCGACGTCGCCGCCCGGTTCAGTGGCGAGACGCCGGGCGCCACCCTGTCGGGGTTCCTGGCCTACCTGGCCGCCGCCGAGGACGAGGAACGTGGCCTCACCCCGGGCGAGGTGGAGGTGGTCGAGGGCGCGGTGCAGATCCTCACCGCGCACGCCGCGAAGGGCCTGGAGTGGGACGTGGTGGCGGTGGCCGGGCTGAGCCGGGGCGTCTGGCCGGGGCCGGTGCGCAACTCCGACCACTGGCTCGGCGGGCTCGGCGTGCTGCCGTTCCCGCTGCGCGGCGACGCCGACGGGCTGCCCGAGCTGGGCCTCGCCGAGGCCGAGGACCAGCGGGGGGTGGCCCGGGCGCTGGAGGACTTCACCGACGCCTGGCGGGCGCACGACGAGCGGGAGGAGCGCCGGCTGGCGTACGTGGCGGTGACCCGGCCCCGGCGGCTGCTGCTCTGCTCCGGCTACTGGTGGGGGGAGGGCACCAAACGGCCGCGCGGCCCGTCGGTGCTGCTGCGGGAGGTGCACGACGCCTGCCTGGACGCCGGCGCGGGGCACCTGGTCGACGAGTGGGCGCCGGAGCCGCCCGGCGACGCGGTCAACCCGACGACCGAGGTGGTGCTGCGCGCCGAGTGGCCGGCCGACCCGCTGGGCGCCCGCCGGCCGGCGCTGGCGGAGGCGGCCGCCCTGGTCCGCCGCTTCCTCGCCGAGGGCGATGGTGCCTCCGGCGAAAGCCCGGATCAGCCGGTCGACGACCCGGACGTGGCGCGGTGGCGGCGGGAGGCCGACCTGCTGCTCGCCGAGCGGGCCGAGCTGACCCGGCAGTCCGGTGCGGTCGAGGTGGCGCTGCCGGGCCAGCTGTCGGTGACCCAGCTGGTGGCGCTGCGCCGGGACCCGGCGGCGCTGGCCCGCGCGCTGCGCCGCCCGGTGCCCACCGAGCCCAATCCGTACGCCCGCCGGGGCACCGCCTTCCACACCTGGCTGGAGCAGCGGTTCGGCGCCGACCGGCTGCTCGACCTGGACGAACTGCCGGGCGCGGCCGACGCGGACGCGGCGCCGGACGAGGCGCTGGCCGAGCTCCAGGAGCGCTTCCTGGCCAGCGAGTGGGCCGACCGGGTTCCGGTCGAGGTGGAGGTGCCCTTCGCCACAGTGATCGCACAGGTGGTGGTGCGGGGGCGGATGGACGCCGTCTTCGCCCGGCCCGGCGGGCGGTTCGACGTGGTCGACTGGAAGACCGGCCGGCAGCCCGCCGGCGCCGCCGCCGACGTGGCCGCCGTGCAGCTCGCGGTCTACCGACTGGCCTGGGCGGAGCTGGCCGGCGTGCCGGTGGAGCGGGTCGGCGCGGCGTTCCACTACGTGCGGGACGGGGTCACGGTCCGCCCGGCGGACCTGCTCGACGCGGACGGGCTGACCGCGCTGATCGCTTCCGTACCGGAAATTCCGGCAGACGGTGGCGCGGGGCCGAATCCGTGATAGGTTGGTCGCGTTGCAGTTATGGTTCCCAGAGACTCTGTGTGCGCCTGGAGGATTGTGGCCCAGGCGCTCTTTGTTGTGTCCGGAGTTCTCCGGGCGGGGCGACCAGAAGCGACAAGCGAGCCAGGCAGTTCCGCGTGGCGCGCTCCTCTTCGAGTCCGCAACAAGTGCGGGTTCGACGTTCCGTCAAGGAGACGAAACAAAAATGGCTATTGGCACCGTCAAGTGGTTCAACGCTGACAAGGGCTTCGGCTTCATCACCCCGGACGGCGGCGGCGCCGACGTCTTCGCCCACTTCTCGGCCATCCAGTCCTCCGGCTACCGGAGCCTGGACGAGAACCAGCGGGTCGAGTTCGAGGTGACCCAGGGCCAGAAGGGCCCGCAGGCGGAGAACATCCGCCCGCTCTGATCTTCGGATCTCCACGTAACACCCACCGCGCCCTCCGGGTGCGGTGACGGGACCGGTCCGCCGCCCCGTCGACCTGCGTGAGCAGGCGGCGAGTCGGCGGCGGGCCGGGCCCCGTACCCCTTTCGGTTCGTGCTTGTGAGTCACCCGCGGCCTGGTCCGCCGGTGACAGCGCCGCCTTCGGCGCCCTCCCTCGACACGTGCCGCGTCGAGGAAGGCTTCCGCATGACCACCGTCGTACCCTCTTTCGCCCTCACCGGGCTGGCCCCGGCGCTGCTCGCCGAGCTGACCGCCCAGGGCATCACCGAGCCGTTCCCGATCCAGTCGGCGACCCTGCCGGACTCGCTCGCGGGCCGCGACGTGCTCGGCCGGGGCCGCACCGGCTCCGGCAAGACGCTCGCCTTCGGGCTCCCCCTGCTGTCCCGCACCGCCGGGCGTCGGGCCCGCCCGGGCCGGCCGCTGGCCCTGGTGCTGGTGCCGACCCGCGAGCTGGCCCAGCAGGTCACCACCGCGCTCGACCCGTACGCCCGGGCCGTCGGGCTGCGCTGCGCCACCGTCGTCGGCGGGCTCTCGCTGCAACGCCAGGCGGACGCCCTGCGCGCGGGCGCCGAGCTGGTCGTGGCGACCCCCGGCCGGCTGCACGACCTGATCAACCGCGGGGACGCCCGGCTGGACCAGGTCGGCATCACCGTGCTCGACGAGGCCGACCAGATGGCCGACATGGGCTTCCTGCCGCAGGTCACCAAGCTGCTGGAGCAGGTCGCCCCGAACGGGCAGCGGATGCTCTTCTCGGCCACCCTCGACGGCGGCGTGGACCGCCTGGTGCGACGCTTCCTCAGCAACCCGGTCTCGCACTCGGTCGACCCGGGCACCGCCACGGTGACCGCGATGACCCACCACGTGCTGCACGTCGACGCGGTGGACAAGCCCACCGCGCTGACCTGGATCGCCGCCCGCGAGGGCCGCACCATCCTGTTCATGGGCACCAAGCACCGCGCCGACCGGCTCGCCCGACAGTTGCTGTCCAAGGGGGTACGCGCGGCCGCGCTGCACGGCGGGAAGTCGCAGCCGCAGCGCACCCGGATCCTGGAGCAGTTCCGCACCGGGCAGGTGACGGCGCTGGTCGCCACCGACGTCGCGGCCCGGGGCATCCACGTCGACGGGCTGGACATGGTGGTCAACGTGGATCCGCCCACCGAGGCGAAGGACTACCTGCACCGTGGTGGGCGTACCGCCCGGGCGGGGGAGTCCGGCGCGGTGGTCACCCTGGTCCTGCCGGAGCAGCGCCGGGACGTGTCCCGGCTGATGTCGACCGCCGGCATCCGTCCCGAGTCCGTCCAGGTGCGTCCCGGCGACGAGGCCCTGGCCCGGGTGACCGGCGCCCGGGAGCCGTCCGGCGTGCCGGTGACGATCGCGCCGCCCCCGCCGCAGGCCGCCCCCTCCGGATCAGCCGGCGGCCGGTCGGCCGGTCGCGCCGGTGACGGTGGCCGGGCTCCGCACCGCGCCTCGGGGCGCCCCCGCCGCTCCCGCCGTCCCCGCGCTCCGCACGCCTCCTGACCGACCCTTTCCGCTCCTCCCACCGGCTCCGGGCACCCGTGCCCGGAGCCGGTCGCTGAGTCCGGAATCAGCGGACGTTACGTCCGATCGGCGACTGTTTCCGCCGCCGTGGGTGGTGGAAGCTGAGGGTGGGGGAAAGATCCGGGCGGGACCGCCCGGCGTGGGAGGGGTGACCATGGTGGGCGACGCCGGCTCGGGCGCGGCGCGGGAACTGTTGCTGGTGCTCGCGGTGGCGCTGGCCGGGCTGTTGCTCGCCGTGGTCGTGGTGTTCGCGCCGTGGCACGTCACCCCGGACGGGGCCGCGCCGGCCGCCCCGGTCGAGCTTCGCAGCCCGACGGAGCGGCCGGCGTCCACCGCCGGCTGAGCACCGCCCGCCGGTGGCCGGGCGGTCAGCGGGCGCGGGTCTCCCCGGCGCCGGACGGCCGGTGTTGCACCCCCAGCAGGTCGGCGAGGGTGGTCCGGTCGACCACCAGGGCGATCGCACCGTGCACGGCCAGCCAGACGTCGCGCAGGCCGGTCGCCACGCCCGCGTAGCCGGCCCGCTCGGCCGGCAGCCCGCGGACGGTCGTCAGCGACCCGCCGATCGCGCGGAGCACGTCGCCGACGCTGATCTCGACCGCGGGGCGGGCCAGGGCGTACCCGCCCTCGGTGCCCCGGTGGCTCACCAGCAGGCCGGCCCGGCGCAGGTCGAGCAGGATGCCCTGGAGGAAGCTCAGCGGGATGCCCTGGCTGTCGGCCAGCGCCCCCGCCTTGACCAGCTCGCCGCCACCGCCGGGGGCCGCGGCGGCGACGACGAGCATGGCCCGGAGCGCGTAGTCACTGCGCGCGGAGACGTACACGTCACTGACCCGCCTGGTCCAGCACGCCCCACCGACGCCGGATCGCCTTGTCCGCCGCCCCGAACGCGGCGTCGACCACCAGGCCCAGCACCAGGATCACGATCATCGTGGAGATCAGCCACGGCGAGTCGGAGAGCTCCCGCGAGTAGGTCAGCTGCGCGCCCAGCGAGGTCTGGGAGATGCCGACCACGATCAGCTCGCCGGCCATCAGGCTGCGCCAGGAGAACGCCCAGCCCTGCTTGAGGCCGGCCACGATGGCCGGCAACGCGGCGGGCGCGATGACGTACCGGTACAGGTCCAGTCCCCGGGCGCCGAGGTTGCGGCCGGCGCGCAGCAGCAGCGGCGGCACGTAGTCCACGCCGGCGATCACGCCGTTGGCGATGGACGGCGCGGCGCCGAGCACCACCACGAAGAAGATGGCCTTCTCGCTCAGCTCGAACAGCAGGATCGCCAGCGGGAACCAGGCGATCGACGGCATGGTCTGCAACGCGGTGATCATCGAGCCGATCGCGGCCCGCAGGATCCGCGACCGGGCCACCGCGAGGCCGAGCAGCAGGCCGACGGCGACCGAGAAGAGGTAGCCGAGGGCGGCGCGGCGCAGGGTGGTGACCAGCCCCTCCCAGAGCTGGACGCCGCTGACCTGTCGGAGCAGCTCCTGCCCCACGGCCACCGGGCCGGGCAGCGAGTACTCGGGCTTCCAACCGGTCCAGACCACGACCTGCCAGGCGGCGAGCGCGAGGGCGAGGGCGGCCAGCTTCGGCCAGGTCGCCGCCCAGAGCCGGCTGGCCCGGGTGCGCCCGTTCTCCCGGCCGGCCAGCTCCAGGGCGTCCAGCCCGGAGATCTCCGCGTCGGCACGGCCGACGGCGGCGAGAGTGTCACCGGCCATGGCGGCCCACCTCCGTACGCAGGCGGCCGGTGACCTCGGCGGCGATCGCGGCGACCTCGGGGGAGTCGATGCGGCGCGGCCGGGGCACGTCGACCGGGGTGGACCAGATGATCCGGCCGGGCCGGCTGGAGAGCAGGATGATCCGGTCGGCGAGCCGGGCCGCCTCGCGGACGTTGTGCGTCACGAAGATCACGGTGAGCCGCCGCTCGGTCCAGATACGTTCCAGCTCGTCGTGCAGGATGTCCCGGGTCATCGCGTCCAGCGCGCCGAACGGCTCGTCCATCAGCAGCACCGGCGTGTCCAGGGCGAGGGTGCGGGCCAGCGCCACCCGCTGGCGCATGCCGCCGGAGAGCTCGTGCGGGCGCTTGCGGCCGAAGTCGGCCAGGTGCACCGTGCCCAGCAGCTCGGCGACCCGGTCCCGCCGCGCGGCCCGGGGCAGCCCGCGCAGCTTCAGCGGCACCTCGACGTTGCCCTCGACGGTCAGCCAGGGGAAGAGGGCGGGCTCCTGGAACATCAGTCCCGGCTCGACGCCCTCGTCGAGGTCGATGCGCCCGCCGCTGGGCCGGTCGAGGCCGGCGACCAGGTTGAGCAGGGTGCTCTTGCCGCAGCCGGAGGCCCCGACCAGGCAGACGAACTCGCCGGGCGCGACGTCGAGGGAGACCCCGTCCAGGGCGACGACGGCGTGGGGCCCGCGCCCGTACACCTTGCTGACGCCGTGCAGCGCGACCGAGCCGGTCGCGCTGCGTGGCGCCGTCGTGGTCGACGTCATGGCTGGCCGACCTCGGGCCTGCCCTGGCCCTTGAGCACCTCGTTGAGGTGGGTCAGGTCGTAGAGGCCGTCGAGGCTGACCGGCTGGGTCAGCCCGACCGCGACGGCGTGGTCGAGGCCGGTCTTCAGCGACGAGGCGATCGGGTCGTTGGTGAACTCCAGCGTCGGCCAGGCCTGCTTGATCAGCTTGAGGTCCAGCGGCTTCCCGCTGATCTTCCCGATGTGGTCGGAGATGGCCTGGTGCGCCTCGTCGGGCCTGCCGTTGACGAACTCGTTCGCGGCGACCTGACCCTCGACCAGCTTCTTCACCACGTCGGGGTGGGCCTTGAGGAACTTGGTGCTGACGATCAGGTTGGTGATCACGAACTTCCGGTCCGGCCAGAGGTCGCGCTCGTCGACGAGCACCTTGCCCCCGGCGTTGACCAGCCGGGACACGAAGGGCTCGGGCACCCAGGCGCCGTCGATGGCCCCGCTGTTGAACGTCTCCACCGTCTGGGCGTTCTCCTGTGGAATGATCTTGACGTCGCCGCCGCCCTCCTTGGTGGTCGTGAGGCCCTTCTCCTTGAGCCAGTGGCGGATGGCCACGTCCTGGGTGTTGCCCAGCTGCGGGGTGGCGATCTTCCGCCCCCGGAGCTGCTCCACCGAGGTGATCTCGGGCTTCACGACGAGCGCGACGCCGCCGGAGGCCGCGCCCGAGATGACCCGGACGGCCTCGCCCTTCGACTTCGAGAAGGCGTTCACGGTCGGGTTCGGGCCGATGTACGTGGCGTCGAGCGCGCCGGAGAAGATCGCCTCGATGGCGGCCGGGCCGGCGTTGAAGGTCTTCGTCTCCAGCTTGACGTCGCCGCCGAGCTTCTCGGCGAAGATGCCCTTCTCCACGCCGACCACGGCCGGCGCGTGGGTGATGTTGGGGAAGTAGCCGAGCCGCAGCGTGGTCGGGCCGGAGCCGCCGCCCGCGCTCTCGCTGTCGTCGCCGCAGGCGGCGGCGGTGCCCAGGGTCGCCGCGCCGATGACGGCGAGGGTGGCCAGGGAGACCCACCGACGCAGGGGGAGCCGTCTCATCGTCCATCCAATCCGCAGTATTCCTACTTAGTTGGTAGGAAGGGTGGGTCAGGCGGTGAACTGCCGTCAAGGGCCAACCACATGCCGGGATTCTCGTCCCATGGAAAGCGGCAATCTCTACTGGTTGGATGGGCTTTGCGGCGGGTGGCCCGTCCGCCGCCCCCGGCGGGCCGGGAAGGTGGGCGCGACGCCCAGGGCGCCGGTCGGGCCGGCTGGTGAGAGGTCGCCGGTGGCGGGGGTGCCGACGCGCTAGGGTCGACCCCGTGGCGGCGCGGAGATCGAGAATTCCAGCGACGAAGTACCCGGTCGAGCGGTTCACCCTCGACAACGGCCTGCGGGTGGTCCTGACGCCCGACCGCAGCGCCCCGGTGATCGGGGTGGCGGTCGTCTACGACGTCGGCATCCGTTCTGAGCCCGAGGGGCGCACCGGCTTCGCCCACCTCTTCGAGCACCTCATGTTCCAGGGCTCGGAGAACCTGGAGAAGCTGGCGCACTTCCGGCACGTGCAGGGGGCGGGCGGCACCTTCAACGGCTCCACCCACCTGGACTACACCGACTACTTCGAGACCCTGCCGAGCAACGCCCTGGAGCGGGCGCTGTTCCTGGAGGCCGACCGGATGCGCGGCCCCCGGCTGACCGAGGAGAACCTGCGCAACCAGGTCGACGTGGTCAAGGAGGAGATCCGGGTCAACGTGCTCAACCGCCCGTACGGCGGCTTCCCCTGGCTGACCCTGCCGCCGGTGATGTTCGACACCTTCCCGAACGCGCACGACGGCTACGGCTCCTTCGTCGACCTGGAGTCGGCCACCGTCGACGACGCCGCCGACTTCTTCCGTCGCTACTACGCGAGCGGCAACGCGGTGCTGGCGGTCAGCGGCGACATCGACGTCGCCGAGGCGACCACGCTGATCGAGCGGCACTTCGGCGACGTGCCGGCGCGGCCCGCCCCGGCGCGGCCCGACTTCACCGAGCCCGACCTGACCGAGGAGCGGCGCGCCTCGTACACCGACAAGCTGGCCCCGCTGCCGGCGGTGGCCGGTGCCTGGCGGGTGCCCGACCCGATCACCGACTTCGCCGCCTACCTGCCGTACGTCGTGCTGGCCGAGGTGCTCACCGACGGCGACGCGTCCCGGCTGGTCGAGCGGCTGGTCCAGCGGGACCGGGCGGTGACCAGCCTCGGCGGCTACGTCGGCTTCATGGGCGACCCGTTCGACGTGCGGGACCCGACGGCGCTGCTGCTCCAGGCGCACCTGCCGCCCGGCGGGGACGTCGACAAGGTGCTGCGCACCATCGACGAGGAGCTGGACCGGCTGGCCACCGAGGGCGTGGCCGAAGGGGAACTGGCCCGCACCCAGGCCCGGATGGCGACCCACCTGCTGCGCGACACCGACGCGGTGCTCGGCCGGGCGTTGCAGATGGCCGTGCTGGAGCAGCAGCGCGGCGAGCCGGGGCTGCTCAACGACCTGCCCCGGCTCGTCGGCGAGGTCACCGACGAACAGGTCCGCGCCGCCGCGGCCACCCTGCGGCCCGAGCGCCGCGCGTCCATCGAGGTCATCCCCGGAGGTGGCCGGTGAGCGCGAGGAGTGAGCCGGGGTTGCGAGCCCCGCAGTCGCGAACGAAGGCGAGTCAGGTGAGCGCGAGGAGTGAGCCGGGGTTGCGAGCCCCGCAGTCGCGAACGAAGGCGAGTCAGGTGAGCGCGAGGGCCGAGCCGGGTCTGCGAGCCCCGCAGTCGCGAACGGAGGAGAGCCAGTGACGGCAACCGCACAGGCCGCGCCCCGGGCGCTGCCACCGCTCGGCCCGAACCGCAGGCTCAAGCTGCCGAAGCAGGCCGAGCGCACGCTGGGCAACGGGCTGACCGTGATCGCCGTACGCCGGCCGGCGGTGCCGCTGGTGGAGGTGCGGCTGTGGATGCCGTTCGGCCGCACCCACCTGGCCCGGGGCGCCATGCTCGCGCAGACCCTGCTCTCCGGCACGAAGACCATGTCCAGCGTGCAGATCGCGGCCGAGTTGCAGAAGGTCGGCGGCGGGCTCTCCGCCGGGATCGACCCGGACCGGCTGATGCTCTCCGGCGCCGGGCTGGTCACCGGGCTGGACCGGATGCTGGAGATCCTCGCCGAGGTGCTGACCGACGCGAGCTACCCGAACGACGACGTCGCCACCGAGCGGGACCGGCTGGTCGACCGGATCCACGTGGCGCGGAGCCAGCCGGCGCACCTGGCCCGCACCGCCCTGCTTCGGCGGGTCTACGGCACGCACCCGTACGCGGTGCAGACCCCCGAACCGGAGGCGGTCCGGGCGGTCCGGCCGGGAGCGCTGCGGACCCTGCACGCCCAACGGGTGCACCCCGCCGACGCCGTGCTGGTGCTGGTCGGTGACGTGCAGCCGGAGCGGGCGCTGGACGCCGCCGAGAAGGCGCTGTCGGGGTGGAACGGCGCCGGGCACACCGCCGACCTGCCGCCCGCCCCGCCGCTGGAGCCCGGGCCGCTGCTGCTGGTCGACCGGCCGGGATCGGTGCAGTCCTCGCTGCGGATGGCGCTGCCGGCGGTGCCCCGCACCCATCCCGACCACGCCGCGCTGCAACTGGCCAACCTGATCTTCGGCGGCTACTTCTCCTCCCGCTGGGTGGAGAACATCCGCGAGGACAAGGGCTACACGTACGGGCCGCACTCGCTCGTCGAGCACTCGGTGGCCGGGTCGGTGCTGGTCGCCGCCGCCGAGGTGGCCACCGAGGTCACCGGGCCGGCGCTGCTGGAGACGACGTACGAACTCGGCCGGCTGGCCAGCCTTCCGCCCCGCGAGGACGAGCTGGAGCAGGCCCGCCAGTACGCCCTCGGCACCCTCCAGCTCGGGATGTCCACCCAGGCCGGGCTCGCCTCGCTGACCAGCGCGTACGCCGGCAGCGGGCTGCGCCTGGAGTTCCTCGCCGAGCACGCCGCCCGGCTGGCGAAGGCGACCGTGGGCGACGTGGCCGAGGCGGCGGCCCGCTACCTCGCCCCGGCGCGGGCGGTCACCGTGGTGCTGGGCGACGCCGAACGGATCGGACCGCAGGTGGCCGCGCTGGCCCCGGTCACTACCGAGCCGGCGCGGCCGTGAGCGGGGAGGTCGCGCCGCCGCTGGCCCGTTCCACCCTCGACCGGGCGGCCCACCGGCGCACCGACCCCGACTGGCTGGCGCAGGCGTGGAGCCAGGCCCGGGTGCTGGTGCTCGACTCCGCCGACGGCGGCCGGGCGCTGGTGCGTACCGACACGTCGCCGCCGACGCTCGTGCTGCTCGACCCGGCCGGGCTGCCCGAGCCGACGGCGCCGATGTTCCTCGGCGTCGAGCCGGACGGGGTGCCGGTCTTCGCCGTGGACGCCCCGCTGCCGGCGGTGCCCGGCGCCCGGGCGGCGCACCTGCGCGAGGTGGGACACCTGCTCGGCGACCGCGACGCCGGGCTGTTCACCACCGCGCTGGCGCTGCTCAACTGGCACCTGCGGCACCGCTACTCGTCGACCACCGGGCACCCGACCGAGGTGGACGAGGCCGGCTGGTCCCGGGTGGACCCGGCCGGGGAGCGGGTCTGGCCGCGTACCGATCCCGCGATGATCGTGCTGGTGCACGACGGCGTCGCGGGCCCGGACGGGCGGTGCCTGCTCGGCAACAACGCGACCTGGCCGCACACCGCCGGCGAGCGCCGGTTCTCCTGCCTCGCCGGCTACGTCGAGCCGGGGGAGTCGGCCGAGGCCGCGGTGCTGCGCGAGGTCCGCGAGGAGGTCGGCGTCCCCGTCGAGGACATCGCGTACGTGGGCAGCCAGGCCTGGCCGTTCCCCGGCTCGCTGATGCTCGGCTTCCTCGCCACCGCCGACCCGGAGCATCCGGTGCACGTGGACCCGACCGAGATCGCGTACGCCCGGTGGTTCTCCCGCAGGGAGATCGGCGCGGCCCTGGCGGGACGGCCGGTGGAGGTCGGCGGCGCCCGGCTGGTGCTGCCGCCGCCGTCGTCGATCGCGCTCTTCCTGATCCACCGCTGGCTCGACGGGCACTGCTGAGCCGGCGGCGGGCCCGGTGTGGCCCGCGCAACCGCGCCGCCGGTCCGGAGTCGTGCGGTCCCGGCCCGTGGCCGCCGTTGCCGCGGCGGTCACGGACCGGGAACACGGGCCGCCGTGGTCGGCTGGGGCAAGGAGCGCGGCGGGGGAGCCGGTCCGACCACGACGGACGTCTGGGTGCGGGTCAGCTGCCGCGGTCGTCGGGTGCGGCCCGTCGTCCGCGGCCCGGTTGGTCGAGCGGGAGCACCTTGACCCGTTGCTTCCCGGAGCGGACCGCGCCGACCGTGGCGAGGGCCCGGGCCAGCAGCAGCGCGGCGTCGCGCTCCTCGGCGTGCACGATCTGGCGGCGTGGCTCGGGCGCGGTGGTCTCGTCCCGCAGGAGGCCACCGCACGCCCAGGCGGCGGCGATGTCCACGTCGGCGGCGGCGCGGATGTCGGTGCGAACGATCAGGAACCGCATGCGGGTCTCCGGATGAATCGCGACGGTGGGGAACGGGTGGAAGTTCCACGTCACTCTGCCGTCATGTTACGCCGCGCGGTCGTCTCATCAAGTGAAACGCGACGATTGGTCCGGAGCCTCGTCCGATCAGCGGATGCCTGGTCGGCGGGGTGGCGCGGCGCAGACGCGACGGGGCCGCCGGCAAGCCTGCCGGCGGCCCCGCGATGGTGGGTGGATCAGTTCAGATCGAACTGTCCGTCCTTGGCGCCGGCGATGAAGCCCAGCCAGCCCGCCCGGTTGAACAGCAGCACCGGACCGCCCTGGTCCTTGCTGTCCCGCAGGGCCACCGCGGCCGGCCCTGTCCTCAGTGGGGCGACCTCGACGCAGTTCGAGGTCTGGCTGCGCGTGCTCTTGCGCCACGGGGCGTCTGCGAGCTGGGCGAGTACGGACGGCGTGTTGCGGATCTCGTTCATCGTGCCACTCCTGAGGTGAACTGCTCCGATGGAACGAGTGGCGCCGCACGACCCGACGGTGGGGCCCCCGTGATCACCGCTCCGTCAGGCGCCCGGAATGCCGGCGGCGTTGGGTCGGCGCCGTTGCCGGCCCGTACGCCACCGTGGACGCGGTCGCCGTGCCGGGCAGCCGCCCCGTCGCCTCGATGAGCCAGGAGAGGGTGTCCGATTCGGAGAGCGCCGCCGTGCATAGCCACTCGAACACCACTTTATAGCGATTTAGGGTGTTTGCCTCGGTCGACATGACGTCGGTGAACCCCCCTTCGATCGCCAGCGTCTCCGGATCGAGCGGATCGGCGAACCGGTAGACCGAGAACGCGGTCGGCGGGAGGTACCAGTCGCCGATCTGGGTGTCGCGCGGCAGCACGTGCAGCGTGACGTTCGGCAGCATCGCCAGTTCGCAGAGCTGCACGAGCTGCGCGCGCAACACCTCCGGCGGCGCCGTCCGGCCGCCGAGCGCCGCCTCCTCCAGCACCGCCGTGTAGCGGGGCGCGTCGGTCGCGCGGGTGAGCAGCGACTGGCGGGCCAGCCGGGCCCGCACCTCGGTGTCGATGTCCTCACCGGCCTCAGGATCGCCGGCCTCCTCGTCGACCCGGCGGGCCGAGGCGATCCGTACCGACGCGTAGTCGGGCGTCTGGAGCAGGCCCGGCACCAGGACCGGGTTGTATTCCGAGATCTCCGCGCAGCCCGCCTCCAGCTCGGCGAAGCTGCGCTGCTGCTGGGTCATCACCGGGTAGTTCCGCAGCCAGCCGCGGATGTCGCCGGCCTCCTGGGTGATGCCGAGGAGCTCCCCGCGTAGCGCCCCGTCGACGCCGTAGAGGTCCAGCAGCACGCGGACGTCCTCCGGGTCCGGGCGGCTGCGGCCGTTCTCCAGCCGGGACAACTTGGACGCGGACGCCCAGCCGATCCGCTCGATGACCTGGTCTCCCGTGAGACCCGCGGCCTCGCGCAGCCGGCGCAGCTCGGTGCCCAACCTGCGGCGGCGCAGGATCGGGCTGGGTGAGGCAGGAGGCACGACGTCCTCTTTTCCCGTGGACCGCCGCAGACGCGACGGTAACTGTATGAAATTCGCCCCCCACGGTCAGTATGGACGGCGCGCCTCCCGCCGGAGGTCCCGGTGGGGGCGTGTCTCGAAGAAAAGAGGACCGTGGGAGGCAGCGGCGTCCGGTACGACGCCGCCGGCCCGACCGCGCCACCCCGACCGCGCCACGCCGCGCACACCCCCGCCGGAGGGACCCCATGCGCACCGTCCTGCGCCGCCCGGATTTCCGTCTGCTCTTCGGCGGCCTGCTCGCCAGCATGGCCGCCGAGTCGATCCTGCTGCTGGCCCTCGCCATCTGGGTGAAGGACCTCACCGGGTCGGACGGGCTGGCCGGCGCCACCATCTTCGCGGTCATCGCCCCGATGACCCTGGCCCCGCTGGTCGGGTGGATCGTCGACCGCTACCCCCGGCGCCCGTTCTTCGTGGCGGCGAACCTGGTGACGGCCGTGCTGCTCACCCCGCTGCTCGTGGTGCGGGACCGGGCCGACGTGTGGATCATCTACGTGGTGGCGGCCCTGTACGGGCTGTCGTACATCACGCTCAGCGCGGTGCTCAGTGGCCTGATCCGCCAACTCGTGCCGGTGGAACTGCTGGCCGAGGCGAACGGGGTGCTCCAGACCGTGCGCCAGGGGTTGCGGCTGATCGGCCCGCTGGCCGGCGCCGGGCTCTACGCTGCGGTCGGCGGCTGGATGCTGGCCGTGATCGGGATGGTCGGCTTCCTCTCGGCGGCCGTCGTGGTGGGCCTGATCCGGACGACGGAGACGCCGCCCACCGGGCCCGCGCTGCGCTGGCCGGCCGAGGTGGGCGCCGGCCTGCGGCACCTGGTCGGGGAGCCGGCGCTGCGCCGGGCGCTGCTCGGCTACGGGCTGGGGTCGCTGGCGATGGGCTTCAGCGAGTCACTGATCTTCGCGTACGTCGACCAGGGGCTCCGCCGGGACGCCGCGTTCGTCGGCGTGCTGGTCACCGTGCAGGGCGTCGGCGGGCTGGTCGGCGGGCTGCTCTCCCCGGCCGTGGTGCGCCGCGCCGGCGAGGTGGGCACGCTCGCCGCCGGGGTGGCGTTCTTCGGGCCGGCCTCGCTGGCGTTGGTGTACCCGAACCTCTGGCTCGGCTTCGTCGCGGTGCTGCTGGCCGGGGTGTCGCTGCCGCTGACCATGGTCGGGCTGCACACGCTGATCCAGCGGCGCACCCCGCCGGGGCTGCTCGGCCGGGTCGCCGCGGCCTCGGAGGCCATGGTCAGCGGGCCGCAGGCGCTCTCGATCGGGGCGGGGGCGCTGCTCGTCGGGGTGCTGGACTACCGCGTCCTGTTCGCCCTGATCGGGGTGGCCACCCTGTTCGCCGGCGGCTACCTCTGGCACGGCCGCGCGCTCAGCCCGCCGCCGTCCGCCCGGATCCCCGCCCCCCGCCGGCCCGCCGACGGGCCCGCCCTCGCCGATCGGGCCGGGGCGGCGGGCCACGAGGTGGTCGGCACGACACCCCCGAGCCCGGGGCGATGAGCTGCCGGACCCCGTCGTCGCCGGGACCGCCCCTGGATACGCGACGAGCGGCCGGCCCGGGAGGGCGGCCGCTCGTCGGCGGTGCGGTGTGCCGGGTCAGGCGTCGATCGTGGCCAGGTGCTGCTTGACCTGGGTGATCGAGGGGTTGGTCAGGGCGCTGCCGTCGGCGAAACGCAGCGTCGGGACGGTCTGGTTGCCGCCGTTGACGCGCATCACGAACTCCGCGGCCTTCGGGTTCTGCTCGATGTCGACCACCTCGTAGCCGATGCCCTCCCGGTCGAGCTGCGACTTCAGCCGGTGGCAGTAGCCGCACCAGGTGGTGGAATACATCGTCAGCATGGTCAGATCCTCCAACGGTCCGCGTGGCGGCTTGCCGATCAAGCCAGGCTAACCGCTGTAACGTCCGGCGGAGCTGAGACAATCCCTCGCTGTGGTGGTTCACTCAGCATCCGAACGCGTGCTCGCCGGGCTCGACCCGGAGCAGCGGTCGGCGGTGACCGCCCCCGCCGGCCCGGTCTGCATCCTGGCCGGCGCCGGCACCGGCAAGACCCGCGCGGTAACCTCCCGGATCGCCCACCGGGCGCTCTCCGGAGAGATCTCCGCCCGGCACGTGCTCGCGGTGACCTTCACGGCCCGCGCCGCCGCCGAGATGCGGGCCCGGCTCACCGCGCTCGGGGTGGGCGGCGTCCAGGCCCGCACCTTCCACGCGGCGGCGCTGCGCCAGGTGCGCTACTTCGCGCCCCGGCTGCTGGCGGGGCGGGCCATGCCCGAGCTGCTGGACAGCAAGGTCCGGCTGGTCACCCTCGCCGCGGCCAAGGCCGGCCTGCGCACCGACCGGGCGGCCGCCCGGGACCTCGCCGGCGAGATCGAGTGGGCCAAGTCGTCGCTGGTGGAGCCGGGGGAGTACGTCGTCGCGGCGGCCAAGGCGATGCGGGACACCCCGCACGAGCCGGCGCGGGTCGCCGAGGTCTTCGCGGCGTACGAGCGGATCAAGCGGTCCAACGGGGTGATCGACTTCGAGGACATGCTGCGCGCCGCGGTCTGGGGCATCGAGGAGCACCGGGACGTCGCCGAGCAGGTCCGTGCCCAGTACCGGCACTTCGTCGTCGACGAGTACCAGGACGTCAACCCCCTCCAGCAGCGGCTGCTCCAGGCGTGGCTGGGCGGGCGGGACGACCTGACCGTGGTCGGCGACGCCAGCCAGACGATCTACTCGTTCACCGGGGCCACCTCGTCCTACCTGGTCGACTTCCCGCGCCGGTACCGGGGGGCGACGGTGGTGCGGCTGGTCCGCGACTACCGGTCCACCCCGCAGGTCGTCGGGCTGGCCAACGCGGTGATCTCGCAGGCGCGGGGCGCCGAGGCGCGGCTGCGCCTGGAGCTGGTCGGCCAGCGCCCGCCCGGCCCCGAACCGGAGCTGCGGATCTTCACCGACGAGCCGGCCGAGGCCAACGCGGTGGCGGCCCGCTGCCGCGCCCTGGTCGACGCCGGCACCCCGGCGAAGGAGATCGCAGTGCTGTTCCGGACCAACGCGCAGTCCGAGGCGTACGAGAAGGCGCTGACCGAGGCGCAGGTGCCGTACGTGGTGCAGGGGGCGGAGCGGTTCTTCGAGCGGGTCGAGGTCCGCCAGGCGATGGTCGCCCTGCGGGCCGCCACCCGGTCGATCCCGGGGGAGACCCCGCTGCCCGCCGCCGTGGTGGAGGCGCTCACCGCGGTCGGCTGGGCCCCCGGCGCCGCCCCCGCCGGCGGCGCCGCCCGCGAGCGGTGGGAGGCGCTCGCCGCGCTGGTGCAACTCGCCGAGGAGTACGCGGCCACCCCGCAGGTGCTGCCGATCGGGCCCGCCGCCTCGGTCGAGCGCCCGGTCACGCTGGCCGACTTCAACGACGAGTTGGCCCGCCGGGCCGCCGCCCAGCACGTGCCGACCGTCGACGGGGTGACCCTGGCCTCTCTGCACTCCGCCAAGGGACTGGAGTGGGACGCGGTCTTCCTGGTCGGCCTCTCCGAGGGCACGCTGCCCACCACGTACGCCAAGACCGTCGAGCAGGTCGAGGAGGAGCGCCGGCTGCTCTACGTCGGCGTCACCCGGGCGAGGGAGTGGCTCTGGCTGTCGTACGCCTCGGCCCGTTCCCCGGGCGGGCGGGCCCGGCGGCCCTCGCGGTTCCTGCCGCAGCTCGACCGCTCGGGCGGGGCGGAGCGGGCCGGTGCCGGTCCGGCGGCACGCCGGCCGGAGCGCCGCCGGACCCAGATCGTCTCCTGCCGGATCTGCGGCGCCACCCTGCTCGCCGGGCCCGACCGCAAGCTCGGCCGCTGCCCCACCTGCCCGTCTGACATCGACGAGGAGCTGCACGAACGGCTGCGCGACTGGCGCCAGCGGGTGGCCGGCGGGCAGCGGGTACCGGCCTATGTGGTCTTCACCGACGCCACCCTGGTCGCGCTCGCGGAGCGGCGCCCCGGGCGGGCGGAGGAGTTGATCGCCATCGCCGGCATCGGGCCCCGCAAGCTCGGCCTCTACGGGGAGGCGGTGCTGGCGCTGGTGGCGGGCGCGGCGGTCGACGAAGTCTGCTCAGAGAAAACTTTCGAAATCTCGCCGTAAATTCGTTTGCCCTCGCCCCGTGGCGAGGAATAGCCTCATGACACACCTCGCGAGCGGCGCCATTCGGGCTGCTCACGAGGGGTAGAGACCGTATCGGCACGAGAGAACGTCAGAGGAGGTGGCACCAATGGAGAGCGTCTACATCTGCGAGCGTCCGGCGGCGCTGCCCGCTGCCGTCGCTCCGCTGTCGGCTGTCCGGGTGGCCCTCGCCGCTGCGCGACCGTCGGTTTCCCAGGTGCACCGGGTCGAGGCTCAGGCCGAGCTGATCCTCGCCACCGCGCCGAACGGAATCCAGGGCACCAGTGGCTTCACGGGCAAGGGCGTCGATGCTGTCAAGCGTCACATGGACGTCCGCGGAGTTCCACCTCGAGGTAGACCGGTCTGATCCTCAGACCACCGGCTCACCTCGAGGCCGCGGAACCCGCTACCGGGATCCGCGGCCTCAGTTTTTTTGCCCGCCAAGTACGTCGGAAATGCGATCCACGAGATCGAAGTGAGAGAGAGGTGACCGGGCGATGAGTCTGGCGTTGGCCCCGCTCGACGTGAGCGTCGAGGTGGAGGCGAACCTGCCCTGCCGGAAGTTCGACCCCGACCTGTGGTTCTCCGACTCGCCCGCCGAGCTCGAGCTGGCCAAGTCGCTCTGCGGGGACTGCCCGCTGCGCGTCGAGTGCCTGGCCGGGGCGGTGGAGCGGGCCGAGCCCTGGGGCGTCTGGGGCGGCGAGATCTTCGAGCGTGGCGCGGTCGTCCCGCGCAAGCGGCCCCGTGGCCGTCCGCGCAAGGAGGACCTCGCCCGCGACGCGGCGCTCCGGGTCGAGGCCGAGGCACGACTGGCGGCCAGTGGGCTGTCCGAGTCGCGCACCACGGTCCGGCTGGCGGCCTGACATGCACCCGATCCAACCCACCCACGCCGGTGTCACGCCGGCGACGAGAGAGCTGACCACCATGCTGAACGTCCTTGACGGAGTCGCCGAGATGCAACTACTTCACGAAGCGTTGTCCCGGGCTCGAATGCGCCGGCCTCAGGCCGGTCGTACCACCACGAGCACTGAGGCAACCCTTTCCGCCCGTACCGTCGCCATGAACAGCCGCAACCGCGCGGCGCGCGACCTGGGCGCTCTCTAGAACCCACCCGATGCCGAGGGGGGGGGGGGGGGGGGGGGGGGGGCG